>NZ_MVKA01000049.1:0-14613 GCF_002042905.1 Geobacillus sp. LEMMY01 | reverse complement strand
CCCCTTAAAGYGGTACGCCCGCTGGKTTCAGAACGTCGTGCGACAGTTCGGTCCCTATCCGTCGCGGGCGGAGGAAATTTGAGAGGAGCTGTCCTTAGTACGAGAGGACCGGGATGGACGCACCGCTGGTGTACCAGTTGTCCCGCCAGGGGCACCGCTGGGTAGCTATGTGCGGACGGGATAAGCGCTGAAAGCATCTAAGCGTGAAGCCCCCCTCAAGATGAGATTTCCCACCGCGCAAAGCGGGTAAGATCCCTCGAAGATGACGAGGTCGATAGGTCCGAGGTGGAAGCGTGGCGACACGTGGAGCTGACGGATACTAATCGATCGAGGGCTTGACCTATGAGCGGCTTCTTCCGACGGTTATCTAGTTTTGAAGGAATGAATTTCCTTCTTGACATTGTTTATTTTTCAAGTATAATAAATGATGTCAAAATCCAAACGCTTGCCTAGTGGCTATGGCGGAGGGGAAACACCCGTTCCCATCCCGAACACGGAAGTTAAGCCCTCCAGCGCCGATGGTAGTTGGGGCCAGCGCCCCTGCAAGAGTAGGTCGCTGCTAGGCGAAAATCCCCTGCTGTATATACAGCAGGGGATTTTCTATTTGATTCAACCCAAAAATTTTCGCATTAAGTATTCATGAAGCAGCAACGGAACTTTTTCCGCCGACACGGAGAGAAACTCGAGAATAAAAGTGTATGCCTTGCTCGGGTAAGAATGGAGAAGCTCGCTCCACCATTCCGTCTCATAGCGCGAAATCATGCTCAAGTTATACAGCAACAAGTAATGGGCGTGTATTTCTGGAAGCGAGAATGTTTTCTCTTTCTTGACTGGAATTCGGAGCGTACCGTCAAGATGGAATAAAAACGGACCTTCTCCGGCCGGCGACAGCGGCGATTCTATATGAAAATACAGAAATTCCCCTTCTTCTTTGGCGAACGAAAGCCGCTTTCCTTGTCCTTCTTCACGGAGATATTGGACAAAGCGGGACAACGACATATGATAGTGATCCAAAATCACTTTTGGGATGGCGAGCATCGGCGGCGAAGCAGTATGTACAACAGGCAAGGATAACGGTTTTTTTCGCCCGCTTAGAAGAAAAAACGTTTCATGCAGCTCGCTAATTCGTTGCAACAGCGCGCCCATGCGAAATTTTTCCCCAGCTTCTTGTTTCACATGAAACATTTTTTCAGAAAAATGTGCGAATAAACCGTTTTTTTGTATTTTCACTTCATCATCTAAAAATTCGTAGCCCTGTTTTTTTCGTTTTCTTGCTGATACACCGTGGGCCAAGACCGATGTCGATTCCGGGTAGTCGGGGTCGACAGTGAGCAGGCATGCCTTTAAGAGCTGCACCATGCCGTAAAACAAGAGAACCGGCTTGATGGACAGCGGCGCCTGCTGGGCAGCGGCGTAAAAGTTTTGCCCGTGTTCCAGGTAATATAAAAATGGGTAACAGTTCGCATAACTGCGTTGAACGGCGTCATCCCGCTGCAGTTGTTGATAGCATTGCCGCAAAAATTGCTGCGCAGTATCGGCCGAGCGGAAAACAGAAAGGCGAAACAGTTGACCGTGATTTCCGAACATTTTTACCCCCCTTACATAGAATTGTCTTGAAATAACTGAAAAGTTGGACATTTTCTTGATTCTCTTGACAGTAGTTTAACCAGTTGTTAAGCTACTAATAATATTTCCGGACAAGGGGGAGAAAACATGTGGGAAGCGAAATTCGCCAAGGAAGGATTGACGTTTGATGATGTTCTTCTCATCCCAGCAAAGTCGGACGTATTGCCGCGCGATGTTGATGTAACGACGAAGTTGAGCGATACGTTGCATCTGAACATCCCAATTCTCAGCGCCGGGATGGATACGGTCACCGAAGCGGAGATGGCGATTGCAATGGCGCGTCAAGGAGGCCTTGGCATCATTCACAAAAATATGTCGATCGAACAGCAGGCCGAGCAGGTCGACAAGGTGAAACGATCGGAACGAGGCGTCATTACGGATCCGTTTTTCCTAACACCGGATCATCAAGTGTATGATGCGGAACACTTAATGAGCAAATATCGGATCTCAGGGGTGCCAATCGTCAACAATCCCGAGGAGCAAAAATTGGTCGGCATTATTACGAACCGTGACTTGCGTTTCATTCAAGACTATTCGATTAAAATTTCCGAGGTAATGACGAAGGAAAACTTGATTACGGCTCCGGTGGGGACAACGTTGGAGGAAGCAGAGAAAATTTTGCAGCGACACAAGGTCGAAAAACTGCCTCTTGTTGATGAAAACGGCGTGCTGAAGGGATTAATTACGATCAAGGATATCGAAAAGGTTATTGAATTCCCGAATTCGGCGAAAGATGCGAAAGGGCGGCTGATTGTCGGGGCGGCCGTCGGGGTGACGGCGGACACGATGATCCGTGTCAAAAAGCTTGTTGAGGCGGGGGTTGACGTCATTGTCGTCGACACGGCGCACGGCCATTCGAAAGGCGTCCTTGAGACGGTGGCCAACATTCGACGCCAATACCCGGACTTGAACATCATCGCCGGCAATGTCGCGACAGCTGAAGGGACGCGCGACTTGATTGAGGCTGGGGCGAACATTATTAAAGTCGGAATCGGTCCTGGGTCCATCTGCACGACCCGGGTTGTCGCCGGGGTTGGGGTGCCGCAAATTACCGCGATCTACGACTGTGCGACTGAGGCGCGCAAACACGGTGTCCCGATCATCGCTGACGGGGGGATCAAATATTCCGGCGACATTGTGAAGGCGATTGCGGCTGGGGCGCATGCGGTTATGCTCGGCAGCTTGCTTGCTGGTGTTTCCGAAAGCCCAGGTGAGACGGAAATTTACCAAGGCCGCCGCTTTAAGGTGTACCGGGGCATGGGATCGGTCGCAGCCATGGAGCGCGGCAGCAAAGACCGCTATTTCCAAGAAGATGCGAAAAAGTTTGTCCCGGAAGGCATCGAGGGACGCGTTCCGTACAAAGGGCCGCTTGCCGACACGATTTATCAGCTTGTCGGTGGGTTGCGCGCCGGCATGGGCTATTGTGGAACACGCAATTTGGAAGAGTTGCGCGAAAAAACGCAGTTTATCCGCATGACGAGCGCCGGGCTTCGTGAAAGCCATCCGCATGACGTGCAAATTACGAAAGAAGCGCCGAACTACTCTGCTTTTTGATCGGAGTTGTGCCGATCGGCTCAACTTTGACGGAGACATGTCCTCCGTCTATTTTTTTGGTCGACGGTATGTTACAATAACGGTTGTGTGAGGAGGGTGTCATTGTGAGGAGGAGAAAACAAAACTGGTTGTTTTGGCTGCTGTCGATTTGCCTTTGTTTAACGTTTGGTCCGTTTCAACAGACGGTGAAGGCGGAAAGCGCCCCGCTTGACATCCGGGCGGACGCTGCGATTTTAGTGGATGCGCAAACGGGAAGAATTTTGTATGAAAAAAATATCGATACAGTGCTTGGGATTGCCAGCATGACGAAAATGATGACCGAGTATTTGCTTCTTGACGCCATTAAGGCGAATCGCGTCAAGTGGGATCAAACGTACACGCCAAGCGATTACGTGTACCGGCTGTCGCAAGACCGGGCGCTGTCCAATGTCCCGTTGCGAAAAGATGGCAAGTATACGGTGCGTGAGCTGTACGAGGCGATGGCTATTTATTCGGCGAACGGGGCTACGGTCGCAATTGCCGAAATCATCGCCGGATCAGAGAAAAATTTTGTAAAAATGATGAACGACAAGGCGAAGGAACTCGGACTGAAAGATTATAAATTTGTCAACGCAACTGGATTAAGCAATGAGGATTTAAAAGGATTTCATCCAGAAGGGACAAGTACAAATGAGGAAAATGTCATGTCTGCACGGTCGATGGCGATGCTTGCTTACCAGTTGCTGAAGGATCATCCGGAAGTGCTGAAGACGGCAAGCATTCCTCATAAAATGTTCCGAGAAGGAACGGAAGACGAAATCAAAATGGACAACTGGAATTGGATGCTGCCTGGGCTTGTGTACGGATATGAAGGTGTAGACGGGTTGAAAACCGGCTATACGGAATTTGCCGGCAACTGTTTCACCGGGACGGCGAAACGAAACGGCGTCCGCCTTATTTCGGTCGTCATGAACGCGAAAGATGCAAGCGGGAAAACAACAAAAGAGGCGCGCTTTAAAGAGACAGAAAAACTATTTAACTACGGATTCAACCAATACTCCCTCGAGACGCTTTATCCAAAAGGGTACCAGCTGAAAGGAAAAGAAACGCTTCCGGTCGTGAAAGGGAAAGAAAAAGAGGTTCGTGTCGCGACAGGGAAGAATCTGGATCTGCTTGTGAAAAACGGCGAGGAAAAACAATACAAACCTGTATATGTGTTGAATAAGAAAAAAATGACAAAAGAAGGAAAGCTAGTCGCCCCTTTGAAAAAAGGGGAAACGGTTGGATATATGACGCTCGAATATAAAGGGGACGACGCCCTCGCCTTCTTAAGCCCAGACATGCAAAAAAACATCCGTGTGCCGCTTGTCACAACAGCTGAAGTCGAAAAAGCCAATTGGTTTGTTCTTTCGATGCGCGCGGTCGGCGGACTGTTTGTTGACTTATGGACAAGTGTCGCCAAAACAGTGAAAGGCTGGTTGTAAAATCGACTCCCCTTGATGGGGAGCTTTTTTCCATTGTGATTTTTGTAAAAATTGAGGTAAAATAAAACAGTGGAATCGTCCTTTTGCATGCCTCGCAAAGCATAAGGATTAGGAATAGGGGGAATCAACGTTGGCATTGACAGGTACGGACCGCGTCAAACGCGGCATGGCGGAAATGCAAAAAGGCGGCGTCATCATGGACGTCGTAAACGCAGAACAGGCGAAAATCGCTGAAGCGGCAGGGGCTGTCGCGGTTATGGCGCTCGAGCGCGTCCCGGCGGACATTCGCGCCGCTGGCGGTGTCGCGCGCATGGCTGACCCGACGGTGATCGAAGAAGTGATGAACGCCGTTTCGATCCCGGTCATGGCGAAAGTGCGGATCGGCCACTACGTCGAGGCGCGCGTCTTAGAGGCGCTTGGCGTCGACTACATTGACGAAAGCGAAGTATTAACGCCGGCTGATGAGGAATTCCATATTGACAAACGGCAGTTTACCGTTCCGTTCGTGTGCGGTTGCCGCGACTTAGGGGAAGCGGCGCGCCGCATTGCGGAAGGGGCATCGATGTTGCGGACGAAAGGGGAGCCGGGGACAGGCAACATCGTTGAGGCCGTGCGCCATATGCGCAAAGTTAACGCGCAAATTCGCAAAGTCGTCAACATGAGCGAAGATGAGCTTGTCGCTGAGGCGAAACAGCTTGGGGCTCCGGTTGAGGTGCTGCGCGAGATCAAGCGGCTTGGACGCCTCCCGGTCGTCAACTTTGCCGCTGGCGGTGTCGCGACACCGGCTGACGCGGCCTTGATGATGCACTTGGGCGCGGACGGCGTCTTTGTTGGGTCGGGAATTTTCAAATCGGAAAACCCGGAAAAATATGCGCGCGCGATCGTAGAGGCGACGACCCATTACGAAGATTATGAACTGATCGCCCACTTGTCGAAAGGGTTGGGCAGCGCGATGCGCGGCATCGATGTCGCGACATTGTTGCCGGAGCACCGGATGCAAGAACGCGGCTGGTAAGCTAGATAAAGGAGCAAAGCAACGATGAAAATTGGTGTACTTGGACTGCAGGGAGCTGTGCGGGAGCATGTCCGCGCCATTGAGGCGTGCGGCGCCGAGGCGGTCGTCGTGAAAAAGCCGGAGCAGCTTGAAGGGGTGGATGGGCTTGTGCTGCCGGGCGGCGAAAGCACAACGATGCGGCGGCTCATCGACCGCTATGGGCTGATGGAGCCGCTCAAGCAATTTGCCGCTGCCGGCAAGCCGATGTTCGGCACGTGCGCTGGACTCATTTTGCTGGCGAAGCGGATTGTCGGCTATGACGAGCCACATTTAGGATTAATGGACATTACAGTCGAGCGGAACTCGTTCGGCCGGCAGCGGGAGAGCTTTGAAGCCGAGTTGTTGATCAAAGGCATCGGCGATGGCTTTGTCGGCGTCTTCATCCGCGCTCCGCATATCGTGGAGGTCGGGGACGGGGTCGATGTCTTGGCGACATACAATGACCGCATTGTCGCCGCTCGGCAAGGACAGTTTCTCGGCTGTTCGTTCCATCCAGAGCTGACCGATGACCATCGATTGATGCAATACTTCCTAAACATGGTCAAAGAAGCGAAAATGGCGTCAAGCCTCAAGTAAAGCGATAAAGCGAAAGCGATGAGAGGAACGAGTAGCGGGATGCCTTTCTTATCAGAGAGCCGGTGGTAGGTGCGAACCGGCAGGGAGAGCCTGTGAATCCATCCTCGAGCAAAACGCTGAACCGTCCAAACAGGCCAGTAGGCGTTTTCGGCCGCCGCCGTTATCGGCATGAGTGGAAGGCATGATTGGCCTTCAATAAGGGTGGCACCGCGGGATTGCTCCCGTCCCTTTTGGGGACGGGGGCTTTCTTTGTATAATAAAAGGCGAAGGAGGTAGAAAACGGTGCTGGATATGAAAGTATTGCGCACTCAGTTTCAAGAAGTAAAGGAAAAATTAATGCAACGCGGCGGGGATTTGACGAACATCGACCGCTTTGAACAATTGGACAAAGACCGCCGCCGCTTGATCGCGGAAGTCGAAGAGCTGAAAAGCAAGCGCAACGATGTGTCGCAGCAAATCGCCGTCCTAAAGCGCGAGAAAAAGGACGCCGAGCCGCTGATTGCCCAAATGCGTGAAGTCGGCGACCGCATTAAACAAATGGACGAACAAATCCGCCAGATTGAAGGAGAGCTCGACGATCTTCTTTTGTCGATTCCAAATGTGCCGCACGAATCAGTGCCGGTCGGTCACTCAGAAGAGGACAATGTTGAAGTGCGGAGATGGGGAGAGCCGCGTTCGTTTTCGTTTGAGCCGAAACCGCATTGGGAAATCGCTGATCGGCTCGGTTTGCTCGACTTTGAGCGAGCTGCTAAAGTGGCGGGAAGCCGGTTTGTCTTTTATAAAGGGTTAGGGGCGCGGCTTGAGCGGGCGCTCATCAACTTTATGCTTGACATCCATCTCGATGAATTTGGCTACGAAGAAGTGTTGCCGCCATATTTAGTGAACCGGGCGAGCATGATCGGAACCGGACAGTTGCCGAAATTTGCCGAGGATGCGTTCCATTTGGACAGCGAAGATTATTTTCTCATTCCGACCGCTGAGGTGCCGGTGACGAACCTGCATCGCGACGAAATTTTGGCCGCCGATGATTTGCCGATTTACTATGCGGCCTACAGCGCCTGCTTCCGTGCTGAAGCCGGGTCGGCCGGCCGCGACACGAGAGGGCTGATCCGTCAGCATCAGTTCAATAAAGTAGAGCTAGTAAAATTTGTAAAACCAGAGGACTCGTACGATGAATTGGAAAAGCTGACGCGTCAGGCAGAGACGATTTTGCAACGGCTCGGGCTTCCGTATCGCGTTGTCGCCTTGTGCACCGGAGACCTCGGGTTCTCGGCGGCGAAAACGTACGATATTGAAGTTTGGCTGCCAAGTTACGGAACGTACCGGGAAATTTCGTCGTGCAGCAACTTTGAGGCATTTCAAGCGCGCCGCGCCAACATCCGCTTCCGTCGAGATCCGAAAGCGAAACCGGAGTACGTGCATACGTTAAACGGTTCGGGGCTGGCCATTGGGCGGACGGTCGCCGCTATTTTGGAAAACTACCAGCAAGAAGACGGCTCGGTCATCGTTCCGGAAGCGCTTCGTCCGTACATGGGGAATCGGGACGTCATTTGCTGAGGAAAGGCGCTTGAGGCAAATCGTTGGTTGACTTTTCCCGACTGCCGTGTTATAGTGAATGACGTTGGCAATGAGGAACAAAACGTCTTGTTCTCGGCCAAACCGATGACGAAGAAGACTGACGCGCATAAAAGGAGATTGTCGTCTGAAACGGCTGTGACCGCCGAAAGCCGTTTCCCATCATAAAAAACCCGCCCTTGACCGGCGGGTTTTTTATGCCTTTATTTTTTTACAACGGTAAACTGATCAGCGATCAGCAGCCAGTTTTGTGGAAAATCAAGGCCAAGTTTCCAATAGCTGACCCCGCGCAAGCCAAGTTTCTTCACGAGATGAAATTTTGCTTGGATAGAGCGGGCGTCTTCAAACCATACTTCATGAACGCGGCCATTTTCGTCGCGATAGCGAAAATGCGGCGCCTGCGCCTCCATATCGTATTCGATGGCGACGTTATACTTTGCGGCGAGGGCGATGGCTTGCTGCGGGCTGATGGCTTGGGCGTACGGGCCGCCGGGTACATATGGCAGCGTCCAGTCGTAGCCATACAAGTTTTGCCCCATCAAAATTTTTCCGGCTGGCATTTCAGAGATGGCGTACTCGAGAACGCGGCGGACCGGGCCGATCGGGGACACCGGCATCGGCGGCCCGCCGCTGTAGCCCCATTCATACGTCATGATCACGACAAAGTCGACAATTTGTCCATGGGCGCGGTAGTCGTGTGCTTCGTACCAACGTCCGCGCTGGGTCGCGCTCGTTTTCGGCGCTAAGGCGGTCGACATCATCCACCCTTCTTGTTCAAACCGCCGTTTCGCTTTGCGCAAAAACGCGTTATACGCCTCGCGGTCTTCCGGGCGCAAATATTCAAAATCAAAATGGATGTCGCGGAAGCCATACCGTCTAGCGGTCGCGACAATGTTGTCGAGCAGACGGTTTTGCAGCGTTTTGTTTGTTAAAATAAGCGCGCCGAGCTCATCGCTGAACTGCCCGTTTTCAATGTTGGCGACAACCATAACGAGCGTGACGTGGTTGGCGCGGGCAATATCCGGAAAGTCGTCAAGCGGCGGCTCTTGCAATGTCGCGTCGCGCCGGATCGCAAAATAAAAAGGACTCAAATAGGTCAAATACGGAGCGGCTTCGCGAGCGCTCGCCTCCAGCGCTGGGCTGACAGTCGCGCCTCGCGGTTCAATATAGGCGTTAAACTCCGCTCTTCGCTTGGCGCCGGGCGGTATATAAAGCCGCTGCCCGACCTTAAGCGGAGCGTTTAAGGAGAGGCGATTCACTTCGGCAAGCCGCTGCATCGGAATCGAAAATCGGCGTGCAATCGACCATAACGTGTCGCCGCGCTGCACCCAGTAAAAACGACCGACGATCGGAATCACGAGCGCCTGGCCGACAACGAGTTTATCAGGGTTTGGAAGCTTGTTGGCCCGGACAATTTCTTCCACCGTGGTCCCGTATGCCTCAGCAATTCCACTTAACGTTTGTCCACTCTGCACTACGTGGATTTGCATACTTGACCTCCTAGTTGCGTCTTTATTCTCCATATTCTATGATGAAAAGAAAGGAGAAATGACCGTTTGTGTGAAGGGGTATACGATGAACACCGACGAGTACTACATGCGATTGGCAATGGAAGAAGCAAAAAAAGCGGAGCAGATCGGCGAAGTGCCGATCGGCGCTGTCATCGTTCAGGATGGCCGTGTCATCGCCCGCGCTCATAATTTGCGGGAAACCAAACAACGCGCCATCGCTCATGCAGAAATTTTGGCGATCGATGAAGCATGCCGGGCAACCGGTTCATGGCGGCTTGAGCGGGCGACGTTGTACGTAACGCTTGAACCGTGCGCCATGTGCGCAGGCGCCATTGTTCTTTCCCGCATCGAACGGGTCGTGTTTGGCGCGTTTGACCCGAAGGGAGGGTGCGCGGGGACGTTGATGAACTTATTGCAGGAAAGCCGATTTAACCATCAGGCTGAGGTGGTAAGCGGCGTGCTTGCTGACGAGTGTGGTTCACTGTTGAGCCAATTTTTTCGACGATTGCGCGAACAAAAGAGAAATGTTGGCGGAAGTGCCAACGAAAATTCCGTCGATTGACATTGCATTTTTTCCGCAGACGAGCTATACTGATAGTGCCGTGCTAAGCGGGGAGGTAGCGGTGCCCTGTACTCGCAATCCGCTCTAGCGAGGCTGAATTCCTTCTCGAGGTTAGTCTGTTGCGAGGTCTGTCTCAAGCAAGTGGTGTTGACGTCTGGGTCCCGCGCAATGGGATTCCGTGAACCCTGTCAGGTCCGGAAGGAAGCAGCAGTAAGCGGATGCTCCCATGTGCCGCGGGGGCGCCTGGGCTGAGCTAACTGCTTGAGCAACGCTCGGGGCAGCTAATCGACAGAAGGTGCACGGCTTTACCATAACGGACGGAAGGGAAAACCCACTCATGACGAGTGGGTTTTTTGTTATTTTAAATTACAATAGGAAGTTATATAATAGATAGGACGAGAGGAAGAGGAGGGCCGTTTTCCGTGGCATACCAAGCGTTATATCGCGTGTTTCGGCCGCAGCGCTTTGCGGACATGGTCGGCCAGGAACACGTGACCAAGACGTTGCAAAGCGCCCTGCTTCAACATAAAATATCGCACGCCTACTTATTTTCTGGCCCGCGCGGTACAGGAAAAACGAGCGCAGCGAAAATTTTCGCCAAGGCGGTCAACTGTGAACAGACGCCAGCGGCGGAGCCATGCAATGAGTGTCCAGCTTGCCTCGGTATTACGAACGGAACGGTTCCCGATGTGCTGGAAATTGACGCCGCTTCCAACAACCGCGTCGATGAAATTCGTGATATCCGTGAGAAGGTGAAGTTTGCGCCGACGTCGGTCCGCTACAAAGTGTACATCATCGACGAGGTGCATATGCTGTCGATCGGTGCGTTTAACGCGCTGTTGAAAACGTTGGAGGAGCCGCCGAAACACGTCATTTTCATTTTGGCCACGACCGAGCCGCACAAAATTCCGGCGACGATCATTTCCCGCTGTCAACGGTTCGATTTTCGCCGCATCCCGCTTCCGGCGATCGTTTCACGGCTAAAGTATGTAGCAAGCGCCCAAGGTGTCGAGGCGTCCGATGAGGCATTGTCCGCCATCGCCCGTGCTGCAGACGGGGGGATGCGCGATGCGCTCAGCTTGCTTGACCAAGCCATTTCGTTCAGCGATGGGAAACTTCGGCTCGACGACGTGCTGGCGATGACCGGGGCCGCATCATTTGCCGCCTTATCGAGCTTCATCGACGCCATCCACCGCAAAGATACAGCGGCGGTTCTTCAGCAGTTGGAAACAATGATGGCGCAAGGGAAAGATCCGAATCGTTTGATTGAAGACTTAATTTTGTATTATCGTGACTTATTGCTGTACAAAACTGCTCCACATGTGGAAGGAGCGATTCAAATCGCTGTCGTTGACGAAGCGTTCACTTCACTGTCGGAAACGATTCCGGTTTCGGATTTATACGAGGCCATCGAGTCGCTGAACAAAAGCCAGCAAGAGATGAAGTGGACAAACCACCCGCGCCTTCTGTTGGAAGTGGCGCTTGTGAAGCTTTGCCATCCATCAGCCGCCGCGCCGTCGCTGTCCGCTTCCGAGTTGGAACCGTTGGTAAAGCGGATCGAAACGCTGGAGGCGGAATTGCGGCGCCTGAAGGAACAACCGCCTGCCCCTCCGTCGGCTGCCGCGCCGGTGAAAAAACCGTCCAAACCGACGAAAACGGGGGGATATAAAGCGCCGGTCAGCCGCATTTACGAGCTGTTGAAACAGGCGACGCATGAAGATTTGGCTTTGGTGAAAGGATGCTGGGCGGATGTGCTCGACACGTTGAAGCGGCAGCATAAAGTGTCGCACGCCGCCTTGCTACAAGAGAGCGAGCCGGTTGCAGCGAGCGCCTCAGCGTTTGTGTTAAAATTCAAATACGAAATCCACTGCAAAATGGCGACCGATCCCACAAGTTCGGTCAAAGAAAACGTCGAAGCGATTTTGTTTGAGCTGACAAACCGCCGCTTTGAAATGGTAGCCATTCCGGAGGGAGAATGGGGAAAAATAAGAGAAGAGTTCATCCGCAATAAGGACGCAAAGACGGAAAAAAGCGAAGAAGATCCGTTAATCGCCGAAGCGAAGCGGCTGTTTGGCGAAGAGCTGATCGAAATTAAAGAATAAACCGTTTAAAGGAGGATGCCAAGATGATGCGTGGCGGAATGGGCAATATGCAAAAAATGTTAAAACAAATGCAAAAAATGCAAAAAGAAATGCAAAAAGCGCAGGAAGAGCTGGCGGAAAAAACGGTGGAAGGCACAGCGGGCGGCGGCATGGTGACCGTTGTCGCTAACGGTCATAAACAAATTTTAGAAGTCAAAATTAAAGAGGAAGTCGTCGACCCAGACGATATTGAAATGCTGCAAGATTTGATTTTGGCGGCGACAAACGATGCGTTGAAAAAAGCGGATGAGTTGGCTAATGAAATGATGGGGCAGTTTACGAAAGGACTTAACATTCCAGGGTTGTTCTAGGGGGAACGTATGCATTATCCAGAACCGCTATCGAAGTTGATTGACAGCTTTATGAAACTGCCCGGCATCGGCCCGAAAACGGCTGCCCGCCTTGCATTTCATGTGCTGGCGATGAAAGAAGACACCGTGCTTGAGTTTGCCAAAGCGCTCGTTGATGTCAAGCGGCATATTCATTATTGCACGATTTGCGGGCATATTACAGATACAGACCCTTGCTACATCTGCAAAGACGAGCGGCGCGACCGGACGACGATTTGCGTTGTTCAGGATCCGAAAGATGTCATCGCCATGGAGAGGATGAAAGAATACAACGGCCTGTACCACGTGTTGCACGGGGCCATCTCGCCGATGGAAGGCATCGGACCGGAAGATATTAAAATCGCCGAGCTGCTCACGCGATTGCAAGATGAGACGATCCAAGAGGTGATTTTAGCGACCGACCCGAACATTGAGGGAGAGGCAACGGCGATGTACATCTCCCGCCTGTTGAAGCCGACAGGAATCAAAGTCACCCGCATCGCCCATGGCTTGCCGGTCGGCGGCGACTTGGAGTATGCGGACGAAGTGACGTTATCAAAGGCGTTGGAAGGGCGCCGTGAGCTATAGAGAGAAAGAAGGTGGGGATCGGTTTGTTATGGCGGCGAAAGGGGAAACTAAAGAGACAATTTGATGAAAAGTTAATGGCTGAACTGCAAAAGGCTAGAACTGAATGGTTTGAGCAGAAACAACTCATCGAAAAAAGCGTCGATCCGTCTCCGGAGGTGCTGAGCGCATTGCAGCTCGCTGAGGCCAAATATTTTTTCCTCCTCCGCGAAGCGAAGCACCGCCGCATCACACTTAAGGAAGTGCGTTAACTTCCTTATTTTTTTGTTCTTTTTTCCCCTGTTTCTCATACGTTGGTAGTACAAGCGTGCAAAAAGGGGGTTCAAACGTTGGAGCCGAAAGTCGTCATTACCGTGTTGCTGGCGCTTATCGCCGTTTTGCTTATCGTCGGTGCCCGCCTCAAAGCGCTTCGCCTGATTGGCTACGCTGCTATCCGCCTGATCGTCGGGGCGCTCGCGCTGTTTGTCATCAACGCCATCGGCGGGCATTTTAATATCCATATTCCGATTAACCTCGTCACCTCAATCGTTTGTGGATTTCTTGGCCTCCCTGGAGCGGCAGCGTTAATCGTGATTGACCGATATATTTTGTAGGCATCATTATTCAAGATGCCTTTTATTTTTTTGTTTAAAAGTTATTGACTTTTATATGATAATACATTATATTAATAAATGTCGCTGTTCATGAAAGATATGTTGACAGCAAAGTAAATGATATGTATAATAATAAAAGTGTGCAAGATAAACAAGTTCCTTGAAAACTAAACAAAACGCAAGCGTCATAAGAAAAGCGGAGGCGCCGTAATTTCGCCTAAAGGCAGCCCGCGTCCTGCGGGCAACGGCGAAATATCGCCATCCTGGCGATCTCGAAGCCAAATGTTCTTCACCCGCTGGGGTGCTTGCACCCCGAGGGGGAAGGTGATTTGGCAGAAGAGAGCTAGGCGCCGAAGCTAGACAATGCGAAAAGCTGATCAATTTTCTTTGGAGAGTTTGATCCTGGCTCAGGACGAACGCTGGCGGCGTGCCTAATACATGCAAGTCGAGCGGACTGGATTGGAGCTTGCTCTGATTCGGTCAGCGGCGGACGGGTGAGTAACACGTGGGCAACCTGCCCGCAAGACCGGGATAACTCCGGGAAACCGGAGCTAATACCGGATAACACCGAAGACCGCATGGTCTTTGGTTGAAAGGCGGCGCAAGCTGTCACTTGCGGATGGGCCCGCGGCGCATTAGCTAGTTGGTGAGGTAACGGCTCACCAAGGCGACGATGCGTAGCCGGCCTGAGAGGGTGACCGGCCACACTGGGACTGAGACACGGCCCAGACTCCTACGGGAGGCAGCAGTAGGGAATCTTCCGCAATGGGCGAAAGCCTGACGGAGCGACGCCGCGTGAGCGAAGAAGGCCTTCGGGTCGTAAAGCTCTGTTGTGAGGGACGAAGGAGCGCCGTTCGAAGAGGGCGGCGCGGTGACGGTACCTCACGAGGAAGCCCCGGCTAACTACGTGCCAGCAGCCGCGGTAATACGTAGGGGGCGAGCGTTGTCCGGAATTATTGGGCGTAAAGCGCGCGCAGGCGGTTCCTTAAGTATGATGTGAAAGCCCACGGCTCAACCGTGGAGGGGCCTTGGAAACTGGKGGAC
>NZ_MVKA01000056.1:0-9504 GCF_002042905.1 Geobacillus sp. LEMMY01 | reverse complement strand
ACGACTTGCGCTCCGCGGGCGAGCGCATCGATCGTKTGGTGCGGCATCGCCCCGTGGCCGCCTTTGCCGATGATGCGGATGAAAAAGCGGTCGGGTGACGCCATCATCGGTCCATACACAATGCCGATTTTTCCGCGCTCGAGCGGCGACCAAAGGTGAGTGCCGATGACGACGTCCACCCCGTCCATGACACCAGCTTGCACCATCTCCTCCGCCCCGCCGGGGAACAATTCTTCCGCGTGTTGGAACAAAAAGCGGATTTCACCGCGAATGTCATCGCGCAGCTGGGAGAAAATTTTCGCCGTCCCGAGAAGCATCGCCGTATGGCCGTCATGTCCGCACGCATGCATCACGCCTGGGTTTTTTGAGGCAAACTCAAACGTGTTTTCCTCTTGAATCGGCAATGCGTCCATATCAGCGCGAATGGCGACGACCCGGCCTGGCTGTTGGCCAATGAGCCGCGCCATGACGCTCGTTTTCGTCGGCCGCGACAACTCAAGATGGCCGAATGATTGCAGCGTCTCGTACACAAATTGCGCCGTTTTCTCTTCCTGGAACGACAATTCGGGATGGACATAAAGCGGCTGTATAACAATAAAAAACTCCTGCCTAAAACAAACGGCAGAAGCGGATCGCCGGTATCGCACAGACATAGCCCGCGAATGCTGATTCATCTCTTTCAGTCATCTTCGCCAACTCTTAACCTCTCTCCACCGCACAGATTTAAACCTATGTGCGCTCCATGGAGTTGCTTACGGTGTGATGAAAAGCGTTTATTGCGACGATCGTTCGCACAAAACACGAAGGTTTCAATCTCTCACAGGTACGATAAAAACTCAAATGTCCGGAATGTGGGTCATCAATGAGCGGATAGTTTCAATCCCTCATAGGTACGATAAAAACAAACAAGTTGAAAATTACTCAAGAGCTTTCAAATGCAGCGTTTCAATCCCTCATAGGTACGATAAAAACGGAAGCCAGCCAATCGCCAAGACAGCGAGAGAATAGTTTCAATCCCTCATAGGTACGATAAAAACAAACAAGTTGAAAATTACTCAAGAGCTTTCAAATGTAGCGTTTCAATCCCTCATAGGTACGATAAAAACGGAAGCCAGCCAATCGCCAAGACAGCGAGAGAATAGTTTCAATCCCTCATAGGTACGATAAAAACCCCAGAAAGCACTTGATATATCAATCTTTTTGCTCCAAAGTTATTTTCAGAATACCATAATCCAAAAATTCTGTCAATCGTGTTCATGTACGATGGCTGTAGGCTTGAAGTGTGTAAAAAGATTGTCGTCGATCCCCCGGGGTTTTTGCACGATTGGAGGTCGACGACAATGCTATGCACAGCGTGCACTTTGAATTTCCTCTCGTCTCGTGCGCTGCTTAGCCGCTTAAGTCCGTCAACAGCCTGTACGCAATGCACATTGATTTTATCATACGTTTTGGCTGGCGCCAGCCGACATTCATCTTCCGCTTATTGCTTGAATTGCGAACGGGAGTCTTCTTTTGGAACTATGATCAAAGATGCCCCTCTTCTCTATCTGTCAGATACAACAAGCACATCAACATGTTTAAGTTGCTGCATAATTACATTAATGAGCGATCCTTTCCATATTTCCTCCCATCTCGTCCGAGCAGACATCCCCATCACAATCTGGGTGATTTTATATTCTCGACATACATCCACGATTTGATGGGCAACACGGCGCGAGGCAGCCTCTCGAACGAGAAAAGTGGCGCCAAATTGCTTAGCCATTTTCTCCCATTCTGCTATCGTCCTTTCTGGCGATTGTCTTTTCTGCTTAATGTGCAAAATGTATAACTCGGCGTTTAATCGTTGAGCGATCCGCCATCCACGTCGAATCAATTTTTCAGCGTTTGGCCGATAGTTGACACACACTAGAATTTTTTCATGAATGCCGGTCGGTTCTTCAATTCCCTGTTCTTCTCTCTCTTTCTCCAAACGCATCTCAATATCATCGGCCACTTCTCTTAACGTCAACTCCCGCAAGGCAACGAGATTGCCCTTGCGAAAAAAATGATTGAGCGCCTGATCAATTTTTTCTTTCCCATATACTTTCCCTTCTTTAATGCGCTCGCGCAACGCTTCCGGCGTGATATCAATCACTTCGATTTCATCGGCTTCCCTAAGCATAAAATCTGGCACGCGTTCATTCACTTGGACCCCTGTTACTTGCTCAACGATATCATGAACACTTTCTAGATGTTGAATATTCATTGCCGTCCAAACATGAATTCCCGCCTGCAAAATTTCTTGTACATCCTGATAGCGCTTTTTGTTTTTACTGCCCGGGGCGTTGGTATGGGCCAATTCGTCCACAATCACCACATCCGGGTTGCGTCGAATCACCGCGTCGACATCCAATTCCGCAAATTCTTTTCCTTTATAATGGATTTTCTTGCGAGGAATGATTTCCAAGTCTTTGATTTCTGCCTCTGTCTCAGCCCGTCCGTGTGTTTCAACAATTCCGATGACGATATCGATCCCTTTTTCTCTCACATCGTGAGCATCCCTCAACATATGAAATGTTTTCCCGACACCAGGGGCCGCCCCAATATAAATTTTGAGGCGGCCTTTCTTCATATTTTCGATTTTCTTCAATATCTCTTCCGGAGTCATTCGTCTATATTTATGATTCATTCCGTTTGGAACGCTCCTCCACTAATTTTTGAACAGCCATATTTAAGCGCACAACGTTGACCCGCGGTTCACCAAAAACGCCCATCGCTCTTCCTTCAATGTGCTGCTTGACCAAACGGGTCAATTGTTGCTCCGATAATCCCGTTGCCTTTGCTACCATCGGCACTTGGAACAATGCGGCAGCCGGGCTAATATGAGGGTCGAGTCCAGATCCTGAATTGGTGATTAAATCGATAGGGATATCTTTTTTCGTCTTTCCAGGAACTTTTTTCAACCATTGCTCTGCATCTTTCTCCATCCGTTCCATCATTTCTTTGCTGGAAGGCCCATAATTTGGTGAACCTGATGCACTTGCATCATATTGAATCGACGAAGGGCGGCCGTGAAAATAGGAGTCCCCCTGAAATGATTGTCCAATCAATTCCGAACCGATGGCTCTTCCCTTCTCATAAATAATGCTTCCTTTCGCTTGATGAGGAAATAACAACTGGGCAAGGCCCGTCATCGCTGCCGGATACCCGAGCCCAAGCAAAACGATCATGAGCAAAGCAAGGCGAATATTTCTCATGCCAAATCCTCCTCTCTTTTACATAAACAGGCCTAGGGCAAGATCAATGACCTTTATGCCAATGAATGGAGCAATGACTCCTCCGCCTCCATAAATCAACATATTTCTACGCAAAAGTTTTTCCGATGACATCGGTTGATAGCGCACCCCTCTCATCGCCAACGGAATCAACAGAGGGATGATCACCGCATTGAAAATTAACGCGGATAAAATGGCGCTCGCTGGCGAATGCAGATGCAAAATATCGATCGATTTCATCTGCGGAATGCTGGCCACAAACACAGCCGGCAAAATAGCAAAATATTTGGCAATATCATTGGCAATGCTAAATGTGGTCAATGCCCCCCGGGTCATCAGCAGTTGCTTCCCGATGGATATCACTTCAATAATTTTCGTCGGATCGGAGTCTAAATCAATCATATTCGCCGCTTCTTTTGCCGCCATCGTACCGCTATTCATGGCCAATCCGACATCCGCCTGCGCCAAAGCCGGCGCGTCATTCGTACCATCCCCCGTCATAGCAACCAAATTCCCTTTCGCTTGTTCTTCCCGAATAACACGAATCTTGTCTTCCGGCTTGCTTTCCGCAATAAACTCATCCACTCCTGCCTCGTTGGCAATCGTTGCAGCGGTCAGTGGGTTGTCTCCTGTGCACATGATCGTTTTGATCCCCATTTTTCTCAATTCATCAAATCGTTGGCGCATTCCCGGTTTTACGGTATCTTTCAAATAGATGATGCCCACGATGTCTGCTCCAACGGAGACAGCCAACGGCGTGCCCCCCTGTTTAGCGATTTGTTCGCTTTTTTCTTTCAAATCGCTTGGAATGCGGCCGCCCAGCTGTTTGACATGACGGGAAATGGCATCCACCGCTCCCTTGCGATACGGAATGCCTTGAACGTTCATGCCGCTCATTCTTGTCTCGGCAGTAAACGGGACAAACTCCTCGTGTTCATACTCAGCAACATCTGCTTTCCATCCTTGCTGTTTCGCCAATTCAAGAACAGAACGCCCCTCAGGTGTCTCATCCTTAATCGAAGACAAAACGGCTGCTTCCCGTACTTGCTCCTCTGTAGTCCCGCCAACAGGAATAAACTGGGCGGCCATTCGATTTCCAAACGTAATCGTTCCCGTCTTATCAAGCACGATAGTTGTAACGTCCCCTGCCGCTTCCACCGCTTTTCCGGACATCGCCAACACGTTGAATTGTGTCAAGCGGTTCATCCCGGCGATTCCAATGGCCGATAATAAGCCGCCAATGGTCGTCGGAATCAAACAAACAAGCAAGATGATCAAGGTTGTTATCGACAAATGGATGCCGACATAACGGGCAATCGGAACTAATGTGACAACGACAATCAAAAAGATGAGCGTGAGAGTCACAAGCAAAATGTTCAGCGCCAACTCGTTCGGCGTTTTTTGCCTCGTTGCTCCTTCAACAAGAGAGATCATTTTATCCAAAAAAGACTCGCCGGGGTCGGCTGTGATTTTTACTTTAATCCAATCGCTGACGACTTTTGTGCCGCCTGTCACCGAACTGAAATCTCCCCCTGCCTCCTTAATAACAGGGGCGGATTCCCCAGTAATGGCCGATTCATCAATGGACGCCAACCCTTCTATGATTTCGCCGTCACCTGGAATGAGATCACCGGCTTCGACGAGAACAATATCCCCTTTTCGCAACTGTGTGGACGCAACCAGTTCTATTTCCCCTTTTGCGCTGATCCGCTTGGCGATCGTATCCGCTTTCGTTTTCTTGAGCGATTCCGCTTGTGCCTTTCCTCGTCCTTCCGCCAAAGCCTCAGCAAAATTAGCGAATAAAATCGTGAGCAAAAGAATGACGAATACCGCTAATTCATATTTCCAATCCTCTATTCTAAAAAAGCGAGGAAACAAAAGCATAAGCAACACGATCAATGTTCCAATCTCGACGACAAACATTACTGGGTTGCGCATCATCACAAGAGGATTTAACTTTTTGACGCTCTCTATTGCCGCTTGCCGCACAAGCTCTGGCTGAAACAGTGATTGGCGATTGTCATTCCCTCTCATCTCGACGTTTCCTCCTTAGCGAATGGTTAAATATTCCGCCACCGGACCCAGGATCAGAACAGGGAAAAAGGTAAGTGCTCCGATAATGAACACTGTCCCAAATAAAATGACGCCGAATGTGGCTGTATCGGTACGGAATGTTCCAATGGTTTCGGGCACTGGCTGTTTTCCGACCAAAGACCCAGCGACCGCAAGCATCGCAATAATGGAAACATATCTCCCCAAAAGCATGACAACACCAGTCGAAATGTTCCAAAATGCCGTATTATCCTTCAATCCCTCAAATCCTGACCCATTGTTCGCCGCCGAAGATGTATATTCATACACCACTTGCGAAATGCCGTGGAAGCCAGGATTGCTGATTGCCTCGGTCCCCATGTGCGTCATTAACGCTATGGCTGACGGCGCCAAAATAATGAGAGGATGAAGCAACAACGCGATGACGATCAGCTTCATTTCCTTTGGCTCGATCTTGCGCCCTAAAAATTCAGGTGTACGCCCGACCATCAAGCCTGATAAAAAAACGGCAATCATCGCATACATCATGATGTTCACAAACCCTACCCCATCGCCGCCAAACACGTTATTTAACATCATTAATGCCAGCGGAACGAGCCCCCCAATCGGAGTCAAACTATCGTGCATATTGTTGACTGACCCGGTTGTGGCCGCTGTCGTGATCGCCGTAAATAAACTGGACAGCGGAATGCCGAAACGTACTTCCTTGCCTTCCATATTTCCTTGGTCAGCTGCAAATCCTGATTTGCCCACAAGGGGATTCCCAGATTGTTCCGCATTGTACACAACCCCAAGCATCATGACGAACAAAACGAACATTGTCGCAAACAATACCCACCCCTGTTTGCGATTTTTTACAGCATGACCATACGTAAAAGGCAGAGCCGCTGGAATGCACCACATCGATAACATCTCGATTACGTTCGTAAACGGATGAGGATTTTCAAACGGATGAGACGAGTTCGCTCCGAAAAATCCCCCTCCGTTTGTCCCGAGGTGTTTGATGGACTCAAGCGAAGCGACAGGTCCCAGCGCTAACGTTTGTGTGCCTCCCTCTAATGTTGATACAGCCATGCGGGCCAAGAAGGTTTGCGGAACCCCAAAGGCCACTAACAAGATCGTTACGATGACAGATAGCGGGAGCAATACACGCACATTCGCGCGCACAAAATCTTGATAAAAATTCCCTATCGTTTTTCCTTTTTTAGACAACGCGCGAATTAAAGCAGTAGCAACAGTCAGTCCCGTGGCGGCTGACGTGAACATCATCATCGTCACAAATAACATCTGTGATAAAATGGATAATCCAGATTCTCCGCTATAATGCTGCAGGTTTGTATTTGTCATAAAACTAACCACAGTGTTAAACGTAAGAGTCGGCTCCATATTTTCCACTTTGGCCCCATTAAGCGGCAAATAATGTTGAATACGCAAAAGCCCATAGGATATACCTAACAATGCCGCATTCACGATCAACAATGCTGTACAATACGACTTCCAAGTCATCTCTTCTAGTGAGCGAATACCTGATAATCGATAAATCACCGCTTCAATGGGCGAAAAGAAACGATCGATCTTTCCTTTTTCAAAGAAAGCCACATATAAATATTTTCCCAATGGCACCGCGATAACGATCAACAACAAGAAAATAAGTGTATATTGCGAAAAGACATGCCACATGTTTCTTCCCCCTCACGCGTGATCACTCATATTCCAATTCATAACTGAATTTATCTGACCGTCAGTTCAAAATTTTTCCGGGTAAATAAGTGCGTATACGAGATAGCAAAATACCCCCAATATCACCATCCCTACTATCCAGATCATTGTTCTTCTCCTCCATTCACCACGGAATCACACCAAACAGAAAATTCATAAAAGAGAATAAAGCTCACGACAAGCAAAACAACCATCATCACATCCCACATCAGTGATCCCTCCGCCTTTTGTCATCTTTCCGCTTAAAGTTCGGAAACATTGACTTATACATACACGAAGATTTCTCAACAAACCAAATTTATTATTTTTTACATAAATTACATATTTTTTATAAAAAAGAACAAAAAAAGACAGCCAGAGGGTATCTGGCTGCCTATGTCAAGCCATAGGAAATACCCCCC
Source organism: Geobacillus sp. LEMMY01 (assembly GCF_002042905.1). Taxonomy (NCBI): domain Bacteria; kingdom Bacillati; phylum Bacillota; class Bacilli; order Caryophanales; family Anoxybacillaceae; genus Geobacillus; species Geobacillus sp. LEMMY01. The sequence continues at coordinate 2,078 of NZ_MVKA01000056.1, read as the reverse complement.
TTCTCTCAACACGCTTACGAGGTTAGCTGACGGATTCGGGTGATGAGAGTCACCCTACCCGTTCAGAACAGGCGTCCTGAACAGGATTCACCCCATGTGGCGCACAAAGCCACGGTTGGTTCCCCCGCTCCTATTCGGATTCAGCGATCTTTAGGGAATGAATGGTTATTTAATTTGAGGCTCATTATACTCTTGGTCCACCATACCGTCAAACAGCTAAAATTAGCTATTTTTTTGAAAATAAACGGAAAAATCATCAAGAAAGCGTTTTACATTTATTTTTTCATAAGCTAACTAATTTATTCTTTATTTTTCATCTATTTTCAAGCACCCGAGTTCGACAGTGACTAGGCAAACAAAATGCCTCTCGACCCTCGATGCAATAAGAGACGGAGCATTGGGTGTTTATGAGTTGAAAATATCCGATCCATCCCATGATGTATTGATTTACTCGCTGGATGTGCTCCTGCATGGAGAGGATCTAGTTGGGATTCGTCAGTTGTCGAATCCGCTGTTTCAGGCGTTGGACGACATGGGTTACATCGTGTAAAACAATTTGGGGTGCCTTGGTTAATTTTCTTATCGATTGCATATGCCATTTAAAAAGGTTCATGCAATGCACCTTGCAGCAAACTATTCCGCGCAGTCAAACACAACAGCGGCCAATGCTGACCGATCATCGTAAACGTAGCGTGATCCATCTACTAATTGGAAAAAGGGGTCGAACAACATGACGAACTTTCAAGATCCATTCGGACTGGAGGAAGGGATTCACACGGATTTTCAAGAGGACATTCGTATGCAGGCTGCCTTCAGCTTGATAAAATTTTGTCAAGCCAGCGGCGACTGTCCGATTCATCATGATGAAATGCTATTTATCATTTATTCACCAAACAAGCGAACTTTGGATGAAGCTCATGTTACATTAAATGAAAAGTTGCGATTCAATGCACGTTAGACAACCATAAAGCATGTAAGAAGGCACGGATGCATTCCATGCCTTCTTTGCTTTCCCCGTCCATTGATAAGCACGATGTCCAATCGCCAACTTTTCCTCCTACATCGCCCGCTTTCCTTCTTTCACCGTAACTGGGCCAAACGGAATCCAACTCACCACAACGTTGATGCTGTCACTAAAATCATCGACCCTGGCACCATGGCAGTGAGCAACCCAGCGGCGCCAATCAATCCCGCCACCCAAGGATCAAACGTTTGAACTGACAATCTTGGATATGTCAAGCGAAAACAGCTATTCCGCCCCCGCCAACAGTTTCAACGTCGCCGCGACAAACATTTGCACGCCAATCTCAAGCGCGTCTTCGTCAATCGTAAAGCGCGGGTGGTGGTGCGGGTAAACGATGCCTTTTTCTACATTGCCCGCGCCGACGTAGAAAAAGCTGCCGGGCGCTTTTTGCAAAAAGGCGGAGAAATCTTCGCCGCCCATGTTCGGTTTCAAGCGGGCCACTGCCTCTTCGCCGAACAGCTCGCACGCCGTTTCCTCCATGACGCGGGTCACTTCATCGTAGTTGATGACCGGGCGGTAGCCGTAGTCAAATCGAAACTCATACGAGGCGCCGTGCGCTTCGGTGATCCCTTTGACAATGCGCTCCATCCATTGCGGCACCGTGCGCCGCAGCGTCTCATCGAACGTGCGCCCCGTCCCTGGTATTTCGCCCTCCCCAGGCAGGACATTATGCGCCGTACCCGCCACAAATTGCGTCACGGACMGAACAAGCGGCTCGAGCGGTTCGACATAGCGCGAGCCAATGTGCTGCCAGTTCGTCACGACTTGCGCGCCGATGGCGATCGCATCGATCGTTTGGTGCGGCGTCTCCCCGTGGCCGCCKTTGCCGATGATGCGGATGAAAAAGCGGTCGGGTGACGCCATCATCGGTCCATACACAATGCCGATTTTTCCGCGCTCGAGCGGCGACCAAAGGTGAGTGCCGATGACGACGTCCACCCCGTCCATGACACCAGCTTGCACCATCTCCTCCGCCCCGCCGGGGAACAATTCTTCCGCGTGTTGGAACAAAAAGCGGATTTCACCGCGAATGTCATCGCGCAGCTRGGAGAAA
>NZ_MVKA01000064.1:0-6152 GCF_002042905.1 Geobacillus sp. LEMMY01 | reverse complement strand
GTCCCAAGGGTTGGTCTTTTCGCCCCTTCAAGCTTTACGCGAGCTGGGTTCAGMACGTCKTGAGACAGTTCGGTCCCTATCCGTCGCGGGCGCAGGAAATTTGAGAGGAGCTGTCMTTAGTACGAGAGGACCGGGATGGACGCACCGCTGGTGTACCAGTTGTCCCGCCAGGGGCACCGCTGGGTAGCTATGTGCGGACGGGATAAGCGCTGAAAGCATCTAAGCGTGAAGCCCCCCTCAAGATGAGATTTCCCACCGCGTGAAGCGGGTAAGATCCCTCGAAGATGACGAGGTCGATAGGTCCGAGGTGGAAGCGTGGCGACACGTGGAGCTGACGGATACTAATCGATCGAGGGCTTAACCTAGTGAGAAAAGTGGAGGCCGCCCGCTTATCGGCGAGGCGCGCTGGAGGGCCTGCGAGGAGGCTCGAACCAAGCAAAGCTTGGTTCTGCGTGGGTGGTATCACAGGAGCGTAAGCAATGTGTCGCCGCCGCAGCAGGACCGAAGCGTCGCGAGCCGATGGCGGCCGGAACTAGACAGCGAAAAGCGCCGCGGCTTCTTCCGACGGTTATCTAGTTTTGAGGGAATGAAAAAACTCTTGACAGCTCAGCGCGAATCATTATAATAGTAAATGTCTAAAGAGATGTCATTCCGCAGTAGCTCAGTGACGAGCATTTGCATCATCGGATGAACTGCGAGTTGCCTCGACGCATCCAGCTTCTTTGAATCGGCTGGCAGAGGAAGAGGCAGGGCATCTTGATGGGAGAATTGACCATCGTTATGATTCCGCAGTAGCTCAGTGGTAGAGCAATCGGCTGTTAACCGATTGGTCGCAGGTTCGAATCCTGCCTGCGGAGCCATCATGGAGAGCTGTCCGAGTGGTCGAAGGAGCACGATTGGAAATCGTGTAGGCGTGAATAGCGCCTCAAGGGTTCGAATCCCTTGCTCTCCGCCATGATCCATCAGCATGGCCCGTTGGTCAAGTGGTTAAGACACCGCCCTTTCACGGCGGTAACACGGGTTCGAATCCCGTACGGGTCACTTCTTTGTGGAGGATTAGCTCAGCTGGGAGAGCACTTGCCTTACAAGCAAGGGGTCGGCGGTTCGATCCCGTCATCCTCCACCATCTTAATATAAAAGCTGACTTACTTTCTCATCATCGCGGGGTGGAGCAACGAGCCTTCGCTTCGTCGAATCCGCTTCGAGTTGCCTCGACGCATTCGATATCTTTGAGTTCGCTGGCAGAGGAAGAGGCAGTCTTAAAGAAACACTTAGAGCGTTATCAAATGAGATGAGTTTCTTACCGTCGCGGGGTGGAGCAGTCCGGTAGCTCGTCGGGCTCATAACCCGAAGGTCGCAGGTTCAAATCCTGCCCCCGCAACCAAAATTGGTCCCGTAGTGTAGTGGTTAACATGCCTGCCTGTCACGCAGGAGATCGCGGGTTCGAGTCCCGTCGGGACCGCCATTCTTTCAAAATTGTGAAAGATGAAAAAATATGGCTCGGTAGCTCAGTCGGTAGAGCAAAGGACTGAAAATCCTTGTGTCGGCGGTTCGATTCCGTCCCGAGCCACCATATAATAAGATATACATGCTGACTTAGCTCAATTGGTAGAGACGAGCATTTGCTTCGTCGAATCTGCTTCGAGTTGTCCCGACGCATCCTGCTTCATCGAATCAGCTAGAAGAGGAAGGGACACAACAGAGTTCAACGAGTCACGGTCTATTCATATCACGCCGACTTAGCTCAATTGGTAGAGCAACTGAATCGTAATCAGTAGGTTGCGGGTTCAAGTCCTGCAGTCGGCACCATTCCTTGGAGGGGTAGCGAAGTGGCTAAACGCGGCGGACTGTAAATCCGCTCCCTTTGGGTTCGGCGGTTCGAATCCGTCCCCCTCCACCATTTTAACAAAGGGGCATAGTTTAATGGTAGAACAGAGGTCTCCAAAACCTCCGGTGTGGGTTCGATTCCTACTGCCCCTGCCATTTTTATGATCATGATGGCGACTATGGCGAAGTGGTTAACGCACCAGATTGTGGCTCTGGCATGCGTGGGTTCGATTCCCACTAGTCGCCCTTGTTCTTTGGCGTTGGGGTATAGCCAAGCGGTAAGGCAACGGACTTTGACTCCGTGATGCGTTGGTTCGAATCCAGCTACCCCAGCCACGGATGCGGAAGTAGTTCAGCGGTAGAACACCACCTTGCCAAGGTGGGGGTCGCGGGTTCGAGTCCCGTCTTCCGCTCTCGATCAAGGCGGCATAGCCAAGTGGTAAGGCAGAGGTCTGCAAAACCTTTACCCCCGGTTCGAATCCGGGTGCCGCCTCCATCTAATGAATAAAAAAGTATTGACAGATGAAAGATGATTTGGTAAAATGTTGATTGTCGCGCCGATGTGGCGGAATTGGCAGACGCGCACGACTCAAAATCGTGTGGGGTAGCCCCCCGTGTGGGTTCGACTCCCACCATCGGCATCCTGGGAATCCGATACCTCACGATGAACAATCGTGAAACCCTTGAAACGACCGCATTTGCGGTCGTTTTTCATTTTTTGGGAATCCCGAAAAAAACGATAGAATCCGAAAAAATTTTGCACGAATTTTGCACGGCTATCTTGCATGATATAAATCATCCATGATTTGATCCAGGAGCATATTTTCTGCTTGTTCCAGCTCGTCCAAAATGTGCGAGTAGGTCTGCAATGTGATCCCTATATCCTTATGACCAAGACGCTTTGAAATATATTTGATGTTCGCTTTCCGGTATAAAAGCATCGAAGCGTGCGTATGCCTCAAGGAATGCATCGTCACCTCTTTTAAACCAAGTTTCCTGCACAACGTTTTTAGCGTTTTGTTAACAGCATTATTAGACACTAATAATGAGGTGAAACGAATGGAAAGGCTTGATGTGATCTATAAAACCGGCGCGGCTGCGGTTGGGGCTGTTGTCGGTTATTTGTTTGGTGGATGGTCAGAACTGCTCGGCATCTTGCTGGCATTTGTCGTCATGGATTATGTCACGGGCGTATTGGCAGCATCAAAAGAAGGTTCGCTTCGTAGTGCCGTCGGGTTCAAACGGATACCAAAAAAAGTGATGATTTTCGCGCTAGTTGCTGTCGGTCACCTCATTGATCGTGCGGTCGGAACGAACGGACTATTCCGAGACGCGACGATCTTTTTTTATTTAGCGAATGAGCTACTTTCGATCATTGAAAATGCCGGACGAATTGGGCTTCCTGTGCCAGAACAAATCAAGCAGGCGGTAGAGGTGCTGAAAGGGAGAAGCGAGAAAGGAGAAGGGAAAAATGTCTAAAATCTACTGGGATAAAGGGCATGGCGGCGATGATCCTGGCGCGGTGGCAAATGGATTACAGGAGAAAAACTTGACTCATAAAATCGTAGAATATGCCATGGTTTATCTCGAAGCTAACTACACAGGCTTTGAACAACGTGTCACTCGTACAGGAGACCAAACACTGACGTTGTCCCAACGCGCCGACATGGCAAACGCATGGGGCGCGGACGTATTTGTCAGCGTGCATATCAACGCCGGGAAAGGAAATGGATTCGAAAGCTACGTTTACAACGGTGGCGTTTCCTCGCAAACTATCGCGTTGCAAAATGTCCTGCATGGTGAAATTTTAGCGACGATGAAGACTTTTGGCTCCATTACAGACAGGGGGAAGAAAAGGGCAAATTATGCAGTACTTCGAGAAACAAAAATGCCTGCTGTTCTTACCGAGAATCTGTTCATTGATTCAAGCGACGCCAAGTTGCTAAAAAATGAAGAGTTTCTCAAAGATGTAGGCGAGGCGCACGCGCGAGGAATCGCAAAATTCCTGGGATTGCCGCAAAAAGCAAAAACAGCACCATCGCAGCCACAACAAAAATCGTCTGACGGAAAACTATACCGTGTGCAAGTAGGGGCGTTCAGCGATCGGAAGAATGCGGAGCAGCTGGTTGAAGAGTTGAAGCAAAATGGGTATCCAGCTACTATTGTTTAACCCCTGCCGTTTGGCGGGGGATTTTTTCGCTATTTTTACAATTTTTTTATTTTATCTATTTACAATTGTAAATACATTTGGTATAATAAAATCAGAAAGGAGGTGAACAAAGGGAGATGATGAAAATCCTCGATATCGTCGAGAAAATCATGAGCATAGCGGCGGCAACGCTAGCATTCAAGATTTACCTCGACGATAGAAAGAAAAATAAAAAGCGACGCTCCAAAAAGAAACGTCGCAAATAAACCCAAGCGGAAGCCCTACCTTCGGGAAGGGCTTCTGTATAAAAAATAGTATCATCTCCCCAAACAAATGTCAAAAGTCATTCTTAATGCTTTAATTGCGATTATCGCCATTACGTTTCTAGTTACAACTGACTTTCATCATCTAGGCGTTCTGGATATCGCATTATTAGTGGCACTGTTACTTTGGGCATGGACGCTTATCGATCGTTTAATTGATCGTATCCGTAAGTGATTAGGAGGTGAAAAGGTGCAATACCATCTTAATTCACGCCAGGAGATAGAGGACTTCATTCGAAATGAAGTCCTCACGACTTCTGAAGTAGTTGAAATTCTTGGTGTCACACGTCAAAGAGTGAGTCAGATGATTGCGGGCGGCAAGTTAAATCCGATCAAAAAGCTACGCGGCGACAGTTTGTTTTTAAGAAGCGACATCGAGGAAAAGAAAAAAGAATTGGAGGCGTTGCGCAAGAAATACCGGCCGTATGATATGGAATGATGATTACGAATCTCCACCTTTAGAGTGGGGATTTTTTTATTTTAATACAAAATTCGACAATCTTTTTGATCAAAATTGATTACTATTGAAATTAATGGATAAAGCTTTGAAATGGGGGGCTCAATGATGTACGTTGTAGATGGGACTAGCAGAATCATCTATTATCCATCAAATTATACAAATTATCTATGGAGTGGGCAAACGCTGAAAAGAGGTGATCGAAATGATTATGTGAAGACATTGCAATCTTGGCTTTATAAAGCCGGATTTAATCCTGGGGGAATTGATGGAGTTTACGGAGCAAATACAGAGAAGGCTGTGAAGGAATTTCAGAAGAAGGTTGGAATCACGGCCGATGGAATTGCGGGGAAACAAACGTACCAGGCTCTACAAGAGTATGTGAGAACACAAACAACAGTGTCCCGATCAAACTCATCAGGTAGCGATGATCATTGGACAGGTCAGACGCTTAGAGAAGGAAGCAAAGGAGAGGCTGTAAAGGAATTACAAAGAATGTTAAATTCGGCAGGATATAATGTTAAAGTGGATGGTGTATATGGTTCCGAGACAGAGGGAGCTGTAAGAAGTTTTCAAAAATCAGTTGGTATATCTGTTGATGGTGTAGCCGGGGCGCAAACTTATAGAAGTCTAAAGTCTTATATCTCATCAAAAGCTAATAAGGGCGTAACAGTTGATATATCTAAAGAAGCACAAAGACTTCAAAAAGAGGCAGAGGAAAAGAAGAAACAGGAATTAGCTAAGTCACTAATGGATGTGGTCACCGATTTTGTTCCTGTTGTTGGTCAATTTAAAGACGCATATAATCTTGTCAATACTTTATTTAATCCTAATGCTACTGCTAAAGAAGTTGGATTAGCATTATTTGCATTCATACCTGTTATTGGAGACTTAAAAGACTTAAAAAATATTGGGAAAGCAGTCGATGTAATCAAATCGACGGTAAAAAAAGGAACAGATAAAATTGATGATGCTGCAGTCAAATTCATTTCAGATAAAATAAACAATATTGACGCAGGAACATTATTAAATTATTCTGAAGATAAAGGTCATACAATTCTAAAAGTATCTATTCAGCCCAGTACTAGCGAGATTTTCAGAATCCAGCACCAATAGGGCATTCCCAGTATCGAAAATGCCCTAGGAGGAATGGAGAATCGTTTGAAGAGGCTCTCCGCTTAGAAGTCTTTGCAACGATTCCCACACCGGCTTTCCGTGTTTTTGCAGGGTGGAAACGACGCTGCGGATGACACAGAAAGCCTCGGCATCGTCTTCCTGACGAAACGTTCCAGAGATTTTTTGTTTGACTTTCACCATCCGTAAATCGCGTTCGGCTTGGTTATTGTCAAACGGAACTTCTTGCTTTCGACGGAAGAGAAGCGCTTCTTGCGTGCGC
>NZ_MVKA01000024.1:0-65035 GCF_002042905.1 Geobacillus sp. LEMMY01 | reverse complement strand
CCGTTTTTTCCGTGTACAGGGGAGCCACCCAATCGTGAATGACGGAAAAGTCAACCGCTTCGTTGATTTGGCGCAGGATATGATGTGGGGGAATCAGGTCCTCCATGTCGATGACTTGAAACAGCCGAGGCTGAGTCGAAGGGTTTTTGGGGGCTTTCATGATCCATTCACGCTCCATTCCAACGATTTTTCTTCCTTTTTCGACATAAGCCCCCTAAATCCCTGCCTTAGAGTGTACTTTTTCACCGGCCTTCTAGAAAACAAATCCATCAGGTTGAATGGGCAAAGGAAGGGAGAAGAGATTGCACATGAGCATGGAACAGAAAACAGCCATTGTCACCGGCGGGGCGAACGGGATCGGCAAGGCGATCGCTAGAGTATTCGCAAAACAAGGAGCGAACGTCGCGATCATCGACCGCGATGTCCAAAACGGTGAAGCGTTCGCCGCGCAATTGCAGTCGGACGGATTCAAGGCGATCTTTGTGGCGGCGGATGTGCGGAAGGTGGACGACATTGAGCGGTTTGTACAAGAAGCTGCCGGCCGCTTCGGCCGCATTGACTATTTGATCAACAATGCCGGCGTCTCACGCTGGAAGTCGCCGTATGAGCTGACGGTTGAGGAGTGGGATGACGTGCTGGCAACGAATTTGCGCAGCGCTTTTTTTGCTTCCCGAGAAGCGGCTAAATATATGCGCCGCAATGCAAAAGGCGGAGCAATCGTCAACATTGCCTCGACAAGGGCGCTCATGTCCGAGCCGAATTCCGAGGCGTACGCTGCATCGAAAGGCGGCCTTGTCGCTTTGACCCATGCGCTGGCGGTGTCGTTTGCGGATGATCGCATTCGCGTCAATTGCATCAGCCCCGGCTGGATTGAAACGGGCGATTACGGGCAACTGCGAGACATTGACCACCGGCAGCACCCGGCCGGCCGCGTCGGCAAACCGGACGATATCGCCCGCGCTTGTCTGTATTTATGCGATGAGGAAAACGATTTTATCACCGGAGTAAATTTGGTCATCGACGGGGGAATGACAAGGAAAATGATTTATATTGAGTAGGGAGCGGGCGTTTGTTAGAATAAACAAAATGGAGACGGTTTCAAAGGAAAAGGTGGGACGGAAAAATGAAAATCCGCAAAACGCCGGTGATGGACGGACAAGCTCCGGCTAACGTCTACATTTACGAAAATCGAAAAGAAGAATATATCGTGATCGCCATTCCGGCGCTTGAGTGGTCATTTTCGTTCGCCTATGAGGAAGAGGCGGAGGCGGTGGCCGAGCGGCTTGAGGCATCGCTAAAAAAGCGGCTTGATCATGAGCGCGCCGTCCTCTTGGCCGTGCGGCTGCTCGGCTGGGCGCGGGAAATGTAGCCTGGCTGGCGGCCGTGGCCGCCAGCGACTTTGCATGTTAGGGGTTCGATGACAACGTGGTCAACAAAGCAAAAGTAATCGCAGTATATATCATAGGCAGCATTTTATGGATTGCTGCCACCGACACCCTGCTCAATATGCTGTCGATCAGCCGCAGTGTATATATGGCGCTTGGCGCCGCCAAAGGGGCCGTGTTTATTTTGCTCTCGGCCATTTTTTTGTACCAGCTGTTAAAAAAGCGCGAGCAGCTGGAAAAGACCGAGGAAAATGAACAGCAGCTGCTTACACTCATCAATTCGATGCCAGATTTCGTTTGCTTTAAAGACAGCGAGGGGCGATGGCTGCGCGTCAACGATTTCGGCCGGCGGCTGTACCGCCTCGAACAGATCGATTATATCGGGAAGACGGACCGCGAGCTTGGCGAGCTTGTGCCGTTTTTTAAAGAAGCGTTTGCGCAGTGCATTGAATCAGACCGCGAGGCGTGGGAGAGCGGAAAGGTGACGCGCCGCGAGGAGTCGTTTGCGACGCCGGATGGGGAAGTGAAGACGTTTGACGTCATTAAAGTGCCGCTCTTTGAAGAAAACGGAGCGCGCAAAGGGTTGTTGACGATCGGTCGCGACATTACCCAGCAAAAGCTTGCCGAGGAGCTGCTCTTGAAAAAAGAAAAGCTGTCCGTCCTTGGCGAGCTGGCCGCCGGCATTGCCCATGAAATCCGCAATCCGCTCACCTCCATGAAAGGATTTATTCAGATGATGCAAGAAACGCGCGAAGTGAATGATCATTATATGCGCATTATGTTAAGTGAACTCGGCCGCATCAACCAAATTGTCAGCGAGCTGCTTGTGCTCGCCAAGCCGCAAAGCCACGATTATCGGCCGTTTTTGTTGAGCGAGGCCATTTCGTATGTCATCAGCTTGATTGGCCATGAGGCGACGTTGAACAACGTTTCCATTTCCGTCCATAACACCGCTCCGAAAGCTTGTGTGTACGGCGATCAAAACCAAATTGTTCAAGTGTTGTTGAACGTTATGAAAAATGCCATCGAAGCGATGCCTGATGGCGGAATTTTATACGTCCACGTTGCTGAAGCGGACGGGAAGATCTATGTCGATGTTGCCGACACCGGCGTCGGCATTTCGAAAGAGCGGCTGCAGAAAATCGGTGAACCGTTTTTCACCTTGAAAGAAAAAGGAATGGGGCTCGGGCTGACGACAAGCATGAAAATCGTTCAGGAACATAAAGGAACGTTGCGGATCGAAAGCGAGGTCGGAAAGGGAACGACTGTCCATTTGACGTTTCCGTCCGGCGGCGTCAAAACGGCAAACGGCCGGCCCAATGCGCTGTCATAACAACAGGCGTCCCCGCAGAGCGAGGATGTCTGTTTTTTTGCTAACGGCTCAATCGATGGCTGATAGGCAGTCGAGTTGCATGGCGGGCAGTGGCCGATGCTTTGCCGATCACCATAGGCAATGTCGGCACATAGCGGTTTGGAACATGAAACGCTTCTTTGTTTGCCGGCTTGCCCCGGCGCGGCGTCGATAGCGGTAAGACAACTAAGGGAGATGTTTCGTTTTGGCCTGAATTCGGGAAATGATAAAAGTGAAACCTTCCGCGCATGATAAACGTAATTCGAAAAAGAGACTTAAAGCGAAGGAGTGTGAAGGGATGTTGATTGCCCAACTGGCGGTCATTTTGTTTGCCGCCAAGCTCGCTGGCGATCTTGCCGTCCGCCTTGGCCAACCCGCTGTGCTTGGCAAGCTGCTGATCGGCATTGTGCTTGGACCGAGCGTGCTCGGTGTGATTGAGGATACCGATCTTTTACAGGAGTTGAGTCAAATCGGCGTCATTTTGCTCATGTTTATCGCCGGCCTTGAGACGGATATGGACCAGTTTCGGCGCACCGGAAAAGCCGCTGTGGCGGTCGGAGTGCTCGGCATTCTCGTCCCGCTGCTCGCTGGGTATGCGGCCGGCGCGGCGCTCGGCATGGGGACCGGCACGGCTCTATTTCTTGGCCTCTTGCTATCGGCGACAAGCGTCAGCATTTCCGTGCAGGCGCTCAAGGAGATGGGGCGCTTGCAGTCAAAAGAAGGGTCGGCGATTCTCGGGGCCGCAGTCATTGACGATGTATTGGTCGTTATTGCCTTGGCGTTTTTATTAAGCCTAACTGGCGGCGACGTCGAGCTTGGGGCGGTTGTGCTGAAAAAAGTCGTCTTTTTTGCCGTCGCCATTTTGCTCGCTTGGAAAGCCATCCCGCTCGTATTAAAGTGGTTTGCCCCGCTGCGTGTGACTGAGGCGGTCGTCTCGGCCGGGCTAGTCATCTGTTTTGCCTTTGCCTATTTTGCCGAGGCGACAGGGGTGGCGGCGATTATCGGTGCCTATATTGCTGGGATTGGGGCGAGCTTTACGGATTATCGCGAGGAAGTGTTTAACAAAGTCGAAACGATCGGCTATGCGCTGTTTGTCCCTGTCTTTTTTACCTCCATCGGGGTTGCGGCCGACTTCTCCGGCATCGTCGAGCATTGGCCGCTCATTGTCGGCTGGAGTGCGCTCGCGATTTTGACGAAGCTCGTCGGCGCCGCGCTGGGGGCAAAATGGGCCGGATTTTCGTGGGGAAGCTCGCTAGCGGTCGGCGCTGGCATGGTGTCGCGCGGCGAGGTGGCTCTCATCATCGCCGGCATCGGCTTGGAAGCTGGCCTGCTTGACGGGGACTTGTTTGCGGTCATGATCATCGTCGTATTAGTGACGACCGTCGTGACGCCACCATTGTTGAAGGCGATTTTCAGCCGCCTCGAGCCGATGCGCCGGGCGGCGTAACGGGCCGCTGGCCATACGAACCGGTGCGGAAGATGGCGGTCCCGTTACTAGCCGTTAGGCGGTGGATACAGCGTAAAACGGAGAGGCTGTCCCGTTCTTGGGCCAGTCTCACTGTCGTTATGAGCGATTTTTTTGGCTTGCTTCGCCGTATCGATGCTGTTTTTTGCCATTTCCGCCTCCGCCTTTGAGACGGTTGGGTTGGCTACTTCTTGGCTCACCTTGTTTTGTCTCCCTTTGTTCGACATGCGATCCCCTCCTTTCGGCCAGTTTCGCTCCGCTTGCCGTATGCCCGCAAAATGCTGTTTAGTTCGTTGCTATGTTTGGTCGGAATTTGATGGCGGGCCCAGTCGATAAAGACGATGTCGGCATGCGGCACGCAAAGAGCCATCTTTTTTCATTGAGCCCGATGGTTTGCCCGGTTTATAATCTAGTTCGGATAGGTCAACGGCAGACGATGGGCACGGAAAGGAGGGAGCCTGGTGGAACAGCAGTTTCGCGTCGAAAAAACGCTCAACAATAACGTGTTAATCGCTTCCCATCCGGTATATGGCGAAGTCGTTTTGCTCGGCAAAGGGATCGGCTTCGGCAAAAAACGGGGGGATGAAATTGCGGAGAGCGCTGTCGAAAAATGTTTTGTCCTGAAAAACGAACGCGAACAAGAGCAATACAAAAAGCTGCTTCCGGAATTGAGCGAAGAATTCATCGCCCTCATGAGCGAGGTGGTGCAACATATTCAGCAACGCGTCGGCGCGCCGCTCGACGAGCACATCCATGTGGCGCTGACTGACCATATCGCCTTTACGTTAAAGCGGCTTGAACAAGGATTGGATGTCAAAAACCCGTTTTTGGCCGAGACGAAAAGCTTGTATCCGTTGGAATATGAAATTGCCAGCGAAGTGGCCCGCATGATTGAACAAAAGCTCGGGATTGCGCTGCCCGAAGGAGAGGCCGGCTTCATCGCCCTTCATATTCATAGCGCGATTTCCAAACAAAGCGTTTCAGAAGCCAATCGATATTCCCAGCTCATTGCTGATCTTGTCAAGATCGTCGAGCAACAGTTCGGCATTGACATCGACCGCGAGAGCATCCATTATTTGCGGTTTGTCCGTCACTTGCGCTATGCGATTGAGCGGATGAAAAAAGGAGAAAAAGTCGAAGAACCAAAAAATTTGTCGAAAATCTTGAAGGAAGCGTATCCATTATGCTATAATCTAGCATGGAAGTTGGTCAAAGTCATGCAGCAAACGCTTCATCTGCCGGCGGACGATGCCGAGGCGGTCTATTTGACGTTGCATTTGCAACGGCTGGCGGAGAAAAAAAACAATACAACTGCATAGGTTGTCTCGCTTTACGTGTTACTGACTCGATCAGGCATGAGTAAAGAGGGCAAACAAGGCGGCAACAGCCGGGAATTCATCTCTGCGCTGTTGTAAGCGTTCTTTTTGCCTCTCTTTAGTCATGCCTTTTTTATTGCACCGGTGCCCTCGGAAACGCTCGCTCCATTTCCGGTACATGAATCGGCTGTTTGCTGCAAAACTTAAGAAAAGGAAACTAAAGGAGGTTATGAAGATGAAACGAGCGTTTGGCACGCTGCAAAAGGTCGGGAAAGCGCTCATGTTGCCGGTGGCGATCTTGCCGGCGGCCGGGATTTTGTTGGCGCTTGGCAACGCCTTGAAAAACCCGGCGCTCACTGACAAAATTCCGTCATTAAAAGCCGACTGGGTCGTGCTCATCTCCAACGTCATGGAGCAAGCGGGCGGCATCGTCTTCTCCAACTTGTCGCTCTTGTTTGCGGTTGGCGTTGCCATCGGCCTTGCCGGCGGGGACGGGGTCGCCGGCTTGGCGGCGATCATCGGTTACTTGATTATGAACGTGACGATGAGCGTCATTTTGGGCGTGACTCCTGATGTGATCGGCGCCGATCCGTCGTTCGCCAACATCCTTGGCATCCCGACGTTGCAAACGGGCGTCTTTGGCGGGATTATCGTCGGGATTTTGGCGGCGTACATGTACAACAAATACTTCAATATTGAACTGCCGCAATATCTCGGCTTTTTCGCCGGCAAGCGGTTCGTGCCGATTGTGACGGCGGCGTCCGCAGTCGTGCTTGGTATTATCATGACATTCGTTTGGCCGCCGATTCAGCACGGGCTCAATGCGTTTTCACACAATATGATCGATGCGAACAAAACGTTGGCCGCGTTCATTTTCGGGGTCATCGAACGGGCATTGATACCGTTCGGTTTGCATCACATTTTCTATGCGCCGTTTTGGTTTGAATTTGGCGAGTACGTCAATAAAGCCGGACAAGTGGTCCATGGCGATCAAAAAATCTTTTTTGAGCAGCTGAAAGACGGGGTCGAGCTGACCGCCGGCACGTTCATGACCGGGAAGTTCCCGTTTATGATGTTCGGTCTCCCGGCAGCGGCGCTCGCGATCTACCATGAAGCGCGACCGGAAAACAAAAAAGTCGTTGCCGGCATCATGGGGTCGGCCGCGTTGACATCGTTTTTGACCGGGATTACCGAACCGATCGAATTTTCGTTCTTGTTCGTCGCGCCGGCGCTGTTTGCCATTCACTGCGTCTTTGCCGGCTTGTCGTTTATGATCATGCACCTGTTGAACGTCAAAATCGGGATGACGTTCTCCGGCGGGGTCATTGACTTCTTGCTGTTTGGCGTTCTGCCGAACCGGACGGCATGGTGGCTCGTCATTCCGGTCGGCTTGGCGTTTGCCGTCATTTATTACTTCGGATTCCGCTTTGCGATCCGCAAGTGGGATTTGGCGACGCCGGGCCGGGAAAAAACGGTCGAGGAAGCGCCGAAAGCCGAGGCAGCAGCTGCTGGCGACCTGCCGTACGAAGTGCTCGCCGCCCTGGGCGGAAAGGAAAACATCGAACATTTGGATGCATGCATTACGCGTTTGCGTGTTTCGGTCCATGATATCGGCCAAGTCGATAAAGACCGGCTGAAAGCGCTCGGCGCCGCTGGGGTGCTTGAAGTCGGCAACAACGTGCAAGCGATTTTCGGTCCGAAATCGGATATGTTAAAAGGACAAATTCAAGATATCATGCAAGGAAAAGCGCCGGCGCGGGCGGAAGAAAAGCCGAAGGAAGCAACGACGGAGGCCGCGCGGACGGAAATGATCGCCTCGCCAATGGCCGGGGAAATTGTTCCGCTCGCTGAGGTGCCTGATCAAGTGTTTTCGCAAAAAATGATGGGCGACGGCTTCGCGGTCATGCCGACGAACGGCACGGTCGTCTCTCCGGTTGATGGGAAAATCATCAACGTATTTCCGACGAAGCACGCCATTGGCATTCAGTCGGCAGGCGGGCATGAAATTTTAATCCACGTCGGCATCGACACGGTGAAGCTGAACGGCCAAGGGTTTGAAGCGCTTGTCAAGGAAGGTGACGAAGTGAAAAAAGGGCAGCCGCTGTTGCGCGTCGACCTTGATTATGTGAAACAAAACGCGCCGTCGATCGTCACGCCGGTGATTTTTACGAATCTCAAAGCCGGCGAAACGGTTCACGTCAACAAGCAAGGCACGGTCGCTCAAGGAGAAGACGCTGTTGTTACGATCAGCTAAACTGCTTATTCGCGGCGGGGCGGGGACAAGCATTTTCCGTTGCCTCCCCGCACCTGCATTTGATATGATGGCAAAGAAAAAATTGAAGAAAAGGGGAATGATGAACCATGGCAGAAAAAACGTTTAAAGTCGTTTCTGATTCCGGCATCCACGCCCGTCCGGCGACGATTTTGGTGCAAACGGCGAGCAAATTCAACAGCGAAATCCAGCTTGAATACAATGGCAAAACGGTGAACTTGAAATCGATCATGGGCGTCATGTCGTTAGGAATCCCGAAAGGAGCGACGATTAAAATTACGGCAGAAGGGGCCGATGCGGCAGAAGCAATGGCGGCGTTAACCGATACGTTGGCAAAGGAAGGCCTTGCGGAATAATGGAAAAAACGATTCATGGCATCGCCGCATCAAGCGGCATCGCCATCGCCAAGGCATACCGCTTAGAGACGCCTCATTTGGCGGCCGAAAAACGAACGGTCGCCGACGTCGAGGCGGAAATTGCGCGGCTTGAGGCGGCGGTTGCGAAAGCGAAAGAGGAGTTGGAAGCAATCAAACAGCATGCCTTGGAAAAGCTTGGCGAAGACAAAGCCGCGATTTTTGCCGCTCATTTGCTTGTGCTTGACGACCCAGAACTGCTGAATCCGATTAAGGAAAAAATCAAAACGGAACAAGTGAATGCGGAATACGCGCTCCATGAAACGGCATCGTTTTTCATTTCCATGTTTGAAGGCATGGACAATGAGTATATGAAAGAGCGGGCCGCCGATATCCGCGATGTGACGAAGCGCGTCCTTGCCCATCTGCTCGGCGTCACGATCTCGAACCCGAGCCTCATTTCTGAGGAAGTGGTCATCATCGCTGAAGACTTGACGCCATCCGATACGGCGCAGCTGAACCGCCAATATGTCAAAGGATTTGCCACTGACATCGGCGGGCGGACGTCGCACTCGGCCATTATGGCCCGCTCACTCGAAATCCCGGCTGTCGTCGGCACGAAGGCAGTGACGGCGGAAGTGCAAAACGGTGACATCGTCGTCGTGGATGGGCTTGACGGTCAAGTCGTCGTCAATCCGTCGCCGGAGCTGCTCGCCCATTATGAGGAAAAGCGGGCGCGCTATGAGGAGCAAAAGGCGGAATGGGCGAAACTCGTCGATCAACCGACGGTGACGGCCGACGGCGTGCATGTCGAGCTGGCGGCCAATATCGGCACGCCGGATGATGTGAAAGGAGCGCTCGCCAACGGAGCGGAAGGGATCGGGCTGTATCGGACGGAGTTTTTATACATGGGACGCTCGGAGCTGCCGACGGAAGAAGAGCAGTTGGCCGCTTACAAAACGGTGCTTGAAAAGATGGATGGCAAGCCGGTCGTCGTCCGGACGCTTGACATTGGCGGCGACAAAGAGCTCCCGTATTTACACTTGCCGAAAGAGATGAACCCGTTTTTAGGATTCCGGGCAATTCGTCTTTGCCTTGAGATGCAGGAGATGTTTCGCACTCAACTGCGAGCCCTGCTGCGGGCGAGCGTGCATGGCAACTTGAAAATCATGTTCCCGATGATCGCCACGCTCGATGAATTTCGCCAAGCGAAAGCGATTTTGCTTGAAGAAAAAGAAGCGCTCCTCCGCCAAGGCGTCCCGGTCACCGACGGGATCGAAGTCGGCATGATGGTGGAAATCCCGGCCGCTGCGGTCATGGCCGATCAGTTTGCCAAGGAAGTCGATTTCTTCAGCATCGGTACAAACGATTTAATCCAATATACGGTGGCGGCCGACCGGATGAATGAGAGGGTGTCGTATTTGTATCAGCCGTACAACCCGGCCATTTTGCGTCTCATCAGTCACGTCATTGACGCCGCTCACCGCGAAGGGAAATGGGTCGGGATGTGCGGGGAAATGGCCGGCGACCCGATCGCCATTCCGATTTTGCTCGCCCTCGGTCTTGATGAGTTCAGCATGAGCGCCACCTCGATCTTGCCGGCGCGCGCCCAGCTGAAACAGCTGTCGAAAGAAGACGCAGCCCGCATCAAAGAGACGGTGCTGTCGCTTGGCACAGCCGAAGAGGTTGTGACCTTTGTCAAACAAACATTTTCTCTTGCCTAAACGAAAGCGTGGCGACGTTCGCGTCCGCCGCGCTTCTTTTTTGTCTGCCGCTTCGTAGCAGGACGCTGTATTCGATCTCAAATCGATATCCTTCGTGTTCGATGGCCCCCATCATCATTCACCCGCCTGCGTTCTATTGTCCCGCACATCGCTATGCCCTATGTATGAATTAAGAAGCTGCTCCTATAGACGGAGGACGATGGTCCTTTTATAATGAAACGTAGTTCGACAAAAAGAGGAAACAGAGGGGAGAAATAGCGAGTGTTCCGGACATTGCGCAGCAAATTGATCGTCTTGATGGCTTTATTGTTAGTTATTTCCTTGGCAGCGACGCAGCTCGTTGGAGTTGTGCAAATGCGGCGGATGGTTGACACTGATGTGAAACAACGGGCGCAGACGGCGCTCGATGGGTTGCTTGGCGACATTCGCGACAGTTTTCAAAGTGAAGAGAACAGCTTAGTGCAATTCAGTGAATCGCCGTTGGCTTTGCAAATGGTTCGGGACGAAAGCGCCTGGTCAGGGCTGGAAAAGCAGTTCCGCACGTTTTTGCGCTTGCATGAGAATGTGCAATTCATCTATATTGGCACTGAGCAGAAGAAAATGTACATCACGCCGATGACAGAGCTCCCGGACGGATACGATCCGACGAGCCGCCCGTGGTATAAGGAAGCGATGAAGCGGCCGGATGAAGTCGTGTGGACCGAACCTTATGTCGATGCCATTACCGGCAAGAACGTTGTGACGTTGGCCAAAGCGGTGAGCGAAAATGGCCGCATTGCTGCAGTCATCGGCATCGATATGACGCTCGATGCGGTGACGAGAATCGTCAATGCGAGCGACGTCGGCTATCACGGTTATCCGGTGCTGTTTGACTCGAAAGGGACGGCGGTCGTCCACCCGCAATATAAAGGAAAAAACATGGCCAAAAACGCAACGGTCCGCTATATGCTCGAACATAAAAAAGGGATGCGGGAATATGAACAAAACGGCGAACAGCGGGTTATGTATTTCACCACGATTCCGGAGCTCGGCTGGAAAGTCGGCGTCGTCTATAAAGAAAAGGACTTATCGGCGATGAGCCGATCGCTTGGGGTAAACATGCTTGTCATTACAGTTATTGCGCTCGTTGTGGCGCTTGTTGCCGTCTATTTCTTGGCGCGCTCGATCACAAGGCCGATTGCCGCGCTGCAAGAGCAAGTCGAAAAGGCGGCGGGCGGCGACTTGACGGTGCAAGCGCGTGTCACAGCCAAAGATGAGATCGGCCGCCTCGCCCGCCACTTCAATGACATGATCGACCATATGCGGACGCTGATCAGCGAGGTGAACCGCTCGGTCAATGAATTGGCCGTTTCGGCCGACCATTTGAGCGCTGTCTCGGAAGAAACGATGGCCACAAGCGAACAAGTGGCGAAAGCGATCGGCGAAATCGCCAAAGGAACGACCGATCAAGCGGGAAGCCTCGATACGATCAATGAGCGGACGACGGCGCTGTCCCAGCAAATCGAAGCGGTCACGAATGCGACGGCTGGCATGGAGTCGCTGTCCGATGAGACGAAAACCGCGAGCTACGATGGCTTGGAGCATTTAAACATTTTGCAGAAAAAATCGGAGGAAGCGAAAAATGAACTCGAGTCTGTAGAAAATGTCATTAGCGACCTTGTGAAAAAGATGGATGAAATTGACGGCGTCATTCAAACGATCACGGCCATTTCCGGACAGACGAATTTGCTGGCGTTAAACGCCAGCATCGAGGCGGCGCGGGCTGGCGAGCATGGCAAAGGGTTTGCCGTTGTCGCCGATGAGGTGCGCAAGCTGGCCGAACAATCCGCGAAAGCGACGGAGATGATCCGTGCGACGATCGTTGCCATCCAGCAGCAAGCCGGGCTGGTGATGGAAGCGGTCGGCCGCTCCAAGCAGGCGTACAACGAACAGCGGGAAGCGGTGCACACGACCGGCGATTCATTTGTCAAAATCACCGGCATGATGGAGCAAGTGGCGGCGGCGATCGCCGGGATTATGGAGGAAGCAAAGCGGATGAACGCAAGCAAAGACGATGTCGTTGGGGCGATGCAAAACATCGCCGCCATCGCCCAACAAGCAGCGGCAGCGGCGGAAGAAGTGGCCGCTTCGGCTGACGATCAGTTACAAGCCCTTTCGACAGTGACTGAATCGGCGGAGGCGTTAAGCGAAATGAGCCGGCAGTTGAAACAACTGGTGGAAAAGTTCAAGATTTCGTAAAAAACGGAAGGCGTCCCAACGGCAGCGGGGCGCCTTTTTTATCATCCCCCGCCGAGAAGACCCCACTTCCAAACGATTAGCGTAAGTGGGAGATGAAGGCCGGTCGGCGTTCGCCTAAAATCATGAATGTTCCGCCGCAACGCGGTCACGATCTTTTTTCTATTCATACAATGATAATAAGTGAAATTTTTTCAGCTTCTTCGTCGATTTTAGTGGGCGATAGTGCTAAAATAAACAGTGAAAACGTTTATACCGTTATTTTGCTGCACGTTCGGGAATACTGGCAGCTAAACGAGAGCTTTCACGCATGGATGGCTGTTGCCCAGCCCGAACGATGCGAAAACGAGGTGGAGGTTTTTTCATGATGGCAAAACAGACGAACTACGCTCAACCGTGGAGCCAGTTTTACGGGCCGAACCTCGGTTATGTCATCGAAATGTACGAACAGTATCTCGATGACCCAAACAGCATCGACCCGGAACTGAAACAATTGTTTGAACAGTGGGGGGCGCCGGTCTTGGAAGAACCGGTTTCTCCTGCGGATGATGAAGCAGCCAAAACGCATCAAACGTTTCGGCTGCCGGAGACGCCGACCGTTTTCAGCAAACTTGTCGCCGCTGTCAAGCTGGCGGACAGCATTCGCCATTATGGCCATCTGGCTGCCGATACGAATCCGCTTGTCAAAAAGGAGAAAAAGCTGCGCCGCTTGGAGCTTGACGAATACGACTTAACTGAAGAAGACTTAAAGCGAATTCCGGTCGCGTTTCTTTGCCCGCACGCTCCGGCGCATGTCAAAAACGGCTGGGACGCCATCTTGCATTTGCGCAAAATTTACACGGACAAAATCGCGTTCGAATTCTCGCAAGTACATAATCTCGAAGAGAGGAACTGGCTCATTCAGCAAATCGAGTCCGGAGCGTATTACCCGAGCTTGGCGAACAAAGAGCGGGTCGCTTTGTTGCGCCGCCTGACGGAAGTGGAAGGGTTTGAAAAGTTCATCCACCGGACGTATGTCGGGCAAAAACGGTTTTCGATCGAAGGGCTTGACGCCATGGTGCCGCTTTTGGATGAGCTCGTCCGCCAGGCGATCGAACATGAAATCGACGCCGTCAACATCGGCATGGCGCACCGCGGCCGGCTGAACGTGCTCGCCCATGTGCTCGGCAAGCCGTACGAAATGATTTTCGCTGAGTTCCAGCATGCGGAAAGCAAAAATTTCATTCCGTCCGAAGGGTCGGTGGCGATCACGTATGGTTGGACGGGCGACGTGAAATACCATTTGGGGGCAGCGCGCCGTTTGCGCAATAAAAGCGCCCATACGATGCGGATTACGCTCGCCAACAACCCAAGCCATCTCGAAGTGGTCAATCCGGTTGTGCTTGGTTACACGCGCGCCGCGCAAGAAGATCGGACGAAACCAGGCGTGCCGGTGCAAAATACCGATGCGTCGTTTGCCATCTTGATTCACGGCGACGCCGCGTTCCCGGGGCAAGGGATCGTCGCTGAAACGCTCAACTTAAGCCAGCTGCGCGGCTATACGACCGGTGGGACGATCCATATCATCGCCAATAACATGATCGGCTTTACGACGGAAAGCTACGATTCACGCTCGACGACGTATGCTTCCGATATGGCGAAAGGGTTTGAGGTGCCGATTGTGCACGTCAACGCCGACGACCCGGAGGCTTGTTTGGCGGCCGCATGCTTGGCGTTTGCCTACCGCCAGCGGTTTAAAAAAGACTTTGTCATTGACCTAATCGGCTACCGCCGCTTCGGCCATAACGAAATGGATGAGCCGATGGCGACGAACCCGACAATGTATGCGATCATCAACGAGCACCCGACCGTGCGCCAGCTGTATGCGCAAAAATTGATCGAGAAAGGGATCATCACCGAGCGGGAAGTCGACGAAATGGAGCAAGAGGTGGCCGAACGGCTGAAAATCGCCTACGAGCGGGTGCCGAAAAACGAAGACGAGCTTGATTTCATCATGGATCCGCCCAAACCGGTCGTCGATCGGCTGCCGGAAGTGAAAACGGGCGTGGCGAAAGACGTGCTCCATCGTGTGAACGAAGAATTGCTGCAGTTTCCGGACGGATTCAACGTCTTTAACAAGCTTGAGCGCATTTTAAAACGGCGAAGCGGTGTGTTTGCGCAAAACGGCAAAGTCGATTGGGCGCACGCGGAAATTTTAGCGTTTGCCACGATTTTGCAAGACGGTGTGCCGATCCGCTTGACCGGACAAGATTCGCAGCGCGGCACGTTTGCGCAGCGCCATTTGGTGCTCCATGACGTGAAAACCGGAGAAGAGTATGTGCCGCTTCACCACATCAGCGGCGCCAAAGCGTCGTTTGTCGTGTACAACAGCCCGCTGACGGAAGCCGCCGTGCTCGGCTATGAATACGGCTACAACGTTTACGCGCCGGAGACGCTCGTGCTTTGGGAAGCGCAATTTGGCGACTTCGCCAACATGGCGCAAGTGATGTTTGATCAATTCATTTCATCCGGCCGGGCGAAATGGGGGCAAAAATCCGGGCTTGTCATG
The DNA here is from genome assembly GCF_002042905.1 of Geobacillus sp. LEMMY01. NCBI lineage: Bacteria > Bacillati > Bacillota > Bacilli > Caryophanales > Anoxybacillaceae > Geobacillus > Geobacillus sp. LEMMY01. The sequence continues at coordinate 50,386 of NZ_MVKA01000024.1, read as the reverse complement.
CTCTTGCCGCACGGCTACGAAGGGCAAGGCCCTGAACATTCAAGCGGCCGCGTCGAGCGCTTTTTGCAGCTGGCGGCGGAAAACAACTGGACGGTTGCCAACTTATCGACGGCCGCGCAATATTTCCATATTTTGCGGCGGCAGGCGGCGCTGTTGACAAGAGAAGAAGTGCGTCCGCTCATCATTATGACGCCAAAAAGCTTGCTCCGTCATCCGCTGGCAGCGTCGGATGCGGAAGCGTTCGTTGACGGTGCGTTCTCGCCGGTGCTCGAGCAGCCGGGATTGGGCGCTGACGCTGGCAAAGTGGAACGCATCGTGTTTGGCACCGGAAAATTGATGATCGATTTGGCGGAACAAATCGGCAAAATGGAAGGTCTTGACTGGCTGCATATCGTGCGCATTGAAGAGCTGTATCCGTTCCCGGAAGAAGCGGTGAAAGACATCATCGCCCGCTATCCGAACGTCAAAGAGCTCGTCTGGGTGCAAGAAGAACCGAAAAACATGGGGGCATGGCTGTATATGGAACCGCGCCTGCGGGCGTTGGCTCCAGAGGGTGTCGACGTCAGCTACATCGGGCGGCGCCGGCGCGCCAGCCCGGCGGAAGGCGATCCGGTCGTCCACCGAAAAGAGCAAGAGCGCATCATCCGCTGTGCATTGACGAAGCATGAATGATGACTACGGAACATTTGAGGAGGGCATCAACGTGGCTGAGATCAAAGTCCCAGAGTTAGCAGAATCCATCACGGAGGGAACGATCGCCCAATGGCTGAAAAAACCGGGCGACTACGTGGAAAAAGGAGAATCGATTTGCGAGCTTGAAACGGATAAAGTGAATGTGGAAATTATGGCGGAAGAGTCGGGTGTTTTGCAACAGCTGCTTGCCAATGAAGGCGATACGGTTGCGGTTGGCCAAGCGATCGCCATTATCGGCGAAGGAGCGGCAGCACCGACTGCCGCTCCGCAAGCTGCCCCGCAGCCAGCCGATGAAACGGAAACGGTCGCGCCGGCCGACAGCAATGAACAGCCAGCGCCGCAGCCAGTCGCGGCCGCCCAAGCTCCGGGCCAACGACCGATCGCCTCGCCGGCCGCTCGAAAAATGGCGCGCGAAAAAGGAATTGATTTGACGCAAGTGCCGACCGTTGATCCACTTGGGCGCGTGCGCAAACAAGACGTCGCCTCGTTTGCCGCACAACCGGCCGCCGCTTTGCAGCCGGCTCCACAAGCTGCGCCGACGTCGACGCCGGCCGCCGTTCCAGCCGCTGAGGCCGGCAAGCCGGTCATCCGCGAAAAAATGTCGCGCCGTCGGCAAACGATCGCCAAACGGCTGCTTGAAGTGACGCAAACGACTGCGATGTTGACGACGTTCAACGAAATTGACATGTCGGCGGTCATCGATCTGCGCAAGCGGAAAAAAGATAAATTTTTCGAAGAGCATGACGTCCGCCTTGGCTTTATGTCATTTTTCGTCAAAGCGGCTGTCGCTGCGCTGAAAAAATATCCGTACGTCAACGCGGAAATTCAAGGCGATGAAATTTTGTTGAAAAAATATTATGATATCGGCGTCGCCGTGTCGACGGACGAAGGGCTTGTCGTCCCGGTTGTGCGCGACTGCGACCGGAAAAACTTCGCTGAAATTGAGCGCGACATTGCCGAATTGGCAGCGAAAGCGCGCAGCAACAAGTTGTCGCTCGCCGATTTGCAAGGCGGCACGTTTACGATTACGAACGGCGGCGTGTTCGGTTCGCTTCTGTCGACCCCGCTTCTCAACGGGCCGCAAGTCGGCATTTTAGGGATGCATTCGATCAAACTGCGTCCGGTTGCCGTCGATGAGGAGCGGATCGAAAACCGTCCAATGATGTACGTCGCCTTGTCATACGACCACCGCATCATCGATGGCAAAGAGGCCGTAGGGTTCTTAAAAACGGTGAAAGACTTGATCGAAAATCCGGAAGATTTGCTGCTTGAAAGTTGATTAGGAAGGAAAAGGGGAGCCTGCGATGCGCGGGCTCTTTCTTTTTCCCCGCCTTTCCTTGATCGGTGAATGATTTTCCATGTCTTACGGAACACTACCGGAAAAAAGGGGGGAATTTGATGCCAGAGCGTGGACGAAACGATCACCCGCACATGTTTTACCGCGACGGCGCCCCGATCTTCTTAATCTTATATTCGAAATGTGCAAAAGATAATAAAAAACCTGCACAAATGCAGGTTGCTCCATACTCCATGGACAAACACAACGCTTACTGATGATGATTGTTAAGAAAAGAAAACAAGCCCACAAACAAAAAAATCCCCCCTAGCGTTTTATAAGTGCTTATATATTCTTTTAACATTTGCAAATATTCTTGAGAATCCACAGAACCCCCCATGGATCGAACCCACGATGAGGCAAGGCGACTCCCTAATTCAGGGCTGTTTAACATTAACAACAATCCAATGAGAGAAAGAATAAGCGAAACAAACTTCATTCTGTTTGGGTCTTTTAAAATATTCATTTTGCATGCCTCCTTTTTAACTATCCGTTCTCTGCTTTACGCTGAATCCCCTAAACGTTGCAGGACTTCGCTCGGAAGTTTGGATGAATAATATGCCAATCGAGTAATGGCATGGTTCATATCGTTGTTAGATGAATAATTTTTAATTTCATTTAAATTGAAAAAACGCATAATATAAAAGTAATATACTATTCATGATAAGTGTAGCAAGTAAGATTTTATGGATAGTTGCTTTTCTCTCTCCAGCCTTTAAAAACTTAATTTGGAAAAATAAAAATAGGATATTCAAAAAGGTAGGCACCAAAGTATAAAAATACCTTTCATCACTAATGGATACTACGTTTGGATTAAACCAATAAACGAACACATCGGAACTTTGAATCATCAGGGTAAATAAAATAATAAACCATGAAATAGCTAACAAAATGATCTTCATGGACATTCCCCTTTTTAATAATAAATGTGTCCTCAGTAAGTTGGCAGAAGCAAAAAAAGAAAAGGGTAGCAAAAGAAACACTGTTGGAGAGCAGCACTTCCTTTTAAATCACCAGCCTTTAAACGAAAAATACGTTGTCAGTATCCATCCCACCCCCTTTTTAACTTTTATTTTACAATTGTTCGCTTTGCTTGAATATCCATTAATGGTTTCGATTCTGCCGTAAGACGGGTTGACAGGGTCATGTTGGTTGTTTTGGGTCCCCATTCTTCATTCTCTTTTGAATTGATAAAGGAGGAAAATGACGAATGAGCGCGAATATGGTTACTTAACACCATTCTTTTGTTGGAGGGATGACGATGGAACTTGGATTGGCGGGAAAAACGGCGCTTGTCGCTGCTTCGAGCCAAGGGCTTGGCAAGGCGATCGCGCGAGCGCTTGTGCTTGAAGGAGCAAACGTGATGATCACGAGCCGAAACGAAGAAAAGTTGCACGAAGTGGCGGAAGAATTGAACAGTTTACATAAGGGACGCGTCGCTTATACGCGCACAGATGTCACCAACGCCGACGACATTCGCCAGCTTGTCGCCAAAACGGTCGAGACGTTTGGGACGATCGATTTGCTCGTCAACAACGCCGGCGGCCCTCCGGCGGGAACGTTTGAAACGGTGAGCGACGAAGACTGGCAATATGCGTTTGAGCTCAATTTGTTGAGCTATATTCGCCTCATTCGCGAAACGCTCCCTTACTTAAAGAAAAAGGGAGGAAAAATTGTCAACATCGCCTCATCATCGATTAAAGAGCCGATTCCGGGACTTATTTTATCCAACACGTTCCGCACTGGCATCGTTGGGCTGACGAAAACGCTTGCTGTTGAGCTGGCTCCGGATGGCATTTTAATCAATACGGTGGCTCCTGGTCGGATCGCGACGGAGCGCGTCGCCTTTTTGGACAAAGTGAATGCCGAGAAACTCGGCATTACGAAAGAAGAAATGGAAGCGCGCATGAAAAGCGCCATTCCGCTCGGCCGCTACGGAACCCCGGAAGAGTTTGCCAATGTCGTCGTCTTCTTGCTGTCCGAAGCGAATTCGTACGTTACTGGTCAAGCGCTCATTGTCGATGGCGGCATGGTGAAGGCGATTTAAGGCAAACCGACAGGAGGGGAGACCGGATGAAAACGATCGGATTCATCGGCCTTGGCGTCATGGGGAAAAGCATGGCGCGCCACTTGCTGAAGGCGGGCTATCCACTTCTAGCTTATACGCGCACGAAAGAAAAGGCGGAAGACTTGCTTAAAGAAGGGGCTGTTTGGAAGGAAACGGTTGCTGATTTGGCGCGGGAGGCGGATGTCGTCATTACGATGGTCGGCTATCCGCGCGATGTCGAGCAAGTGTATTTTGGCGAGGGCGGCATTTTGGAAAACGCACGGCCGGGAACATACGTCATCGATATGACGACGTCAACGCCGACGCTCGCGCAATCGATTTACGAGGCGGCCAAACAAAAGGGCATCCACGCTTTGGACGCCCCGGTGTCCGGCGGCGACATCGGCGCGCGCGAAGGAACGTTGACGATTATGGTCGGCGGTGATGAGGACGTCTTTTTGGCGTGCAAGCCGATTCTCGAGCGGCTTGGCACGAACATCGTGCGGCAAGGAGGAGCTGGAGCCGGCCAGCATACGAAAATGTGCAACCAAATTGCCATCGCTACGAACATGATTGGGGTGTGCGAGGCAATGGCGTATGCGAAGCGGGCTGGGCTTGATCCATTCAAAGTGCTTGAAAGCATCGCCAAAGGGGCGGCCGGCAGCTGGTCGCTGAGCAACTTGGCGCCGCGCATGTTGTCAGGAGATTTTGCTCCTGGGTTTTACGTAAAGCATTTCATTAAAGATATGAAAATTGCGCTTGAGGAAGCCGAGCGGATGAACTTGCCGCTGCCAGGGTTGGCGCTGGCGAAACAACTGTACGAAGAGTTGGCGCAAGCCGGTGAGGAAAACAGCGGCACGCAAGCGTTATACAAGCGGTATGTTAAGGCGTAAGCGGGGCGGTTGTTCGCCCCTTTTTTATCCTCTCTGTCTTCTCAGCGAAGCAGGGGAGATGGGAAGCGCAAATTCGAATGCATTTATTCTAAAAATATTGAATATTTCTTCTTGTAGAGGTATAGTAAAAGTAGAAAGGACATACCAACCGGTTAGTATAAAAGGGAGGGGAGCATATGGACTTTTCCTATTCGCCGAAAGTGAAAGAGTTGATCAAAAAATTAAGCGCTTTCATGGAAGAGTATATTTATCCGAATGAGAAAGTATACGAAGAGCAGCTAAACGTACAAGAGTCGAGATGGTCGGGCGTGCCGCCGATCATGGAAGAATTGAAGGAAAAGGCGAAAAAAGAAGGACTGTGGAATTTATTTTTGCCAGACAGCGAATACGGCGCGGGATTAACGAATGTCGAATACGCGCCGCTTTGCGAAATTATGGGCCGTTCGCTCATCGCTCCGGAAGTGTTCAACTGCAATGCGCCCGATACCGGCAACATGGAAGTGCTCGTCCGCTATGGCACAGAGGAGCAAAAGAAAAAATGGCTGATCCCGTTGTTAAACGGGGAAATCCGCTCATGCTTTTCGATGACGGAGCCGGATGTCGCGTCGAGCGATGCGACGAACATTCGCGCCTCCATCGTCCGCGACGGCGATGAGTATGTCATCACCGGGCGGAAATGGTGGTCGTCTGGAGCCGGCGACCCGCGCTGCAAAGTTGCCATCGTCATGGGAAAAACGAATCCGGATGCGCCAAAACATGAGCAACAGTCGATGATCATCGTTCCGCTCGATACGCCAGGAGTGAAAATCGAACGGATGCTGCCGGTGTTCGGCTTTGACCATGCGCCGCACGGACATGCCGAAATTACGTATGACCATGTGCGCGTGCCGAAAGAAAACATCATTTGGGGCGAAGGAAAAGGGTTCGCCATCGCTCAAGGTCGGCTTGGCCCGGGACGGATGCACCATTGCATGCGCTTGATTGGAGCGGCGGAGCGAGCGCTTGAACTCATGTGCCGGCGCGTACAGTCGCGGGTGGCGTTCGGCAAGCCGCTCGCTGAACACGGCGTCATCCGCGAGTGGATCGCCCAGTCGCGCATTGAGATCGAGCAGGCGCGCTTGCTGACGCTAAAGGCGGCGTACATGATGGATACGGTCGGCAACAAAGCGGCGCGCAAAGAAATTGCGATGATTAAAGTGGTGGCGCCCAATGTCGCTCTGAAGGTCATCGACCGTGCCATTCAGGCGTTTGGCGCCGCTGGGGTGAGCAACGATTTTCCGCTTGCCGCCATGTGGGCGAACTCGCGCACGCTCCGTTTGGCCGATGGGCCGGACGAAGTGCATAAAGAGCAAGTTGCCAAGCTTGAATTGCGGCAATATCAACAATAAAGGGAGAGGAAGTGGCCATATGCATGTGTTGGACTTATTTAAAATCGAGGGAAAAACCGCCATTGTCACTGGCGGTGGGCGCGGGCTCGGCGAGCAAATCGCCATTGGCCTCGCTGAAGCCGGGGCGAATGTCGTCGTTTGTTCGCGGAAAGTGGAAGCGTGCGAGCAAGTGAAAGAAAAGCTTGAACAGCTCGGCGTCCGTTCGCTGGCGCTGCGGTGCGATGTGACGAATCCGGAGGAGGTCAAACATGTCGTCGAAACGACCGTCAAAGAGTTTGGCGGCATCGACATTTTAGTGAACAACAGCGGAGCGACGTGGGGAGCGCCGGTCGAGGAAATGCCGCTTGAGGCATGGCAAAAGGTGATCAACGTCAACGTTACCGGCACGTTTCTCATGAGCCAGGCGGTCGGCAAGGTGATGATTGCCAAACAAACCGGCGGCTCCATCATCAATATCGCTTCCGTCGCTGGCCTTGGCGGCACGCACCCGGACATTTTAAATACGATCGGCTACAACACGAGCAAAGGGGCGGTTATTACGTTTACGAGGGACCTAGCGGCCAAATGGGGGAAGCACGGCATTCGCGTCAACGCGGTGGCGCCAGGCTTCTTCCCAACGAAAATGTCAAAAGTCGTTCTTGAGCGCGTCGGGAAAAAAGTGCTCGAGCATACGCCGCTCGGCCGCTTTGGCGGCGAAGATGACTTGAAAGGGGCCGTCTTGTTTCTCGCTTCCCCGGCGTCCGCCTTTGTCACGGGCGCGCTCCTCGTCGTTGACGGCGGCAGCCATGCGACCGGCATTTAATTAAATGAAAAAAGGGGGAAACGCAAATGAGCGAAAAACGGGCGTTGTCTCTTTATCCTGAACACATTTCGTTCTATATGGATATTCCCGACAAAACGGTATGCGATGTACTGCATGAACGGGCGGCGGAATTTGGCGCTCAGCCGGCGCTGACGTTTTATGACAAAACGATCACCTACGCCGAGCTCGCTGCAGCAGTCAACCGTTTCACCTCGAGCCTGCAGGCGCTTGGGGTGCAAAAAGGGGATCGGGTCGCGATCATGCTGCCGAACTGCCCGCAATATGTCATCGCTTACTATGGCATTTTGCAGGCGGGCGCCATCGTCACCCAAGTGAATCCGATGCTTGTCGAACGTGAACTCTCGTATTTGCTGAACGATTCCGGAGCGGAGATGATCGTCATTTACGAACCGCTTTATCCGCGCCTTGCCGCTGTCAGAGGGGAGACAGCCGTCAAACAAGCGATCACTGTCAGCTTCGGAGCGCCGCCATCCGTTTCGCTGGCTGAAGGAGATGTCACGTTTGACGAATTTCTTGCTGCAGGAAGCGGAGCTGTGCGCCCGGTGCCGATCGAATCAACGCATGACGTCGCTGTGTTGCAATATACTGGCGGGACGACAGGGCGCTCAAAAGGGGCGATGCTCACCCACCGCAACATTTTCGTCAACGTCTTGCAATGCGCCGAATTTTTCAAAGGGACATTTGAGTTCGGGAAAGAGCGATATTTAACTGTCATCCCGTTGTTCCACGTGTTCGCGATGACGTCGGGAATGAACTTGGCCATTTACCAAGGAGCGGAAAACATTTTGCTGCCGCGCTTTGAGCTGAAAGAAGTGTTGGAGACGATTCGCGACAAGCAGCCGACCGTGTTTCCAGGCGTGCCGACGATGTATGTCGCTATTACAAATACGCCCGGAGTCGAGCAATATGGCATCAGTAGCATTAAAACGTGCAACAGCGGCAGCGCGCCGATGCCGCTTGAATTGATGCGCGACTTCGAAGCGAAAACCGGGGCGGTTGTCCTCGAAGGATACGGATTGTCAGAAGCCTCGCCGGTGACGCATTGCAACCCGCCGTTTGCCGCGCGCAAGCCGGGCACGGTCGGCATCGGCATGCCGCTGACCGAGTACAAAGTCGTCGATGTGGCGACTGGCACGCAAGAGCTGCCGCCAGGCGAAGTCGGCGAGCTGATTATCCGCGGACCGCAAGTGATGAAAGGCTATTGGAACATGCCGGAAGAAACGGCAGTGGCGCTGCGCGACGGCTGGCTGTACACCGGGGACTTGGCTTCGATTGACGAGGAAGGGTATGTGACGATCGTCGATCGGAAAAAAGATTTGATCATCGCTGGGGGCTATAATATTTATCCGCGCGAAATCGAAGAAGTGCTGTATGAACACCCAGCGGTGAAAGAGGCGGCGGCGGTTGGCGTGCCTGATCCATACCGCGGCGAAACGGTGAAGGCGATCATCGTCTTAAAAGATGGAATGCAGGCAAGCGAAGAAGATATTCTTGCCCATTGCCGGAAAAACTTAGCGGCGTACAAAGTGCCGCGCATCGTCGAGTTCCGTGCCGAACTGCCGAAGACGAACGTCGGCAAAATTTTGCGCCGCGCCTTGCGTGAAGAAGCGTCCCGCTCGCAATAACGGCGCGGCTTTCGGCCAAGTCCTAAGCGGGCTTGGCCGTTTTATGGTACAATAGCTGACAGCAATCATATTAGACAAGAGGTGTAAAAACGTGAAGGAGAAAATTATGGCTGTCAGCATCGAACTATTTGAACAAAATGGGTTCAGCGAAACATCGATCCAAGACATCGTTGACGCCCTTGGGGTGACAAAAGGGACGTTTTATTACTATTTTACAAGCAAAGAAGAACTGTTGATGGATATTCACCTTCGCTACATTGAAAGGCTGCTTGACGAAGAGGAGCGCATTATAAGCGATAAACAGCGCTCGGTGCGGGAAAAGCTGTATGATATTATCTTCATGCTCATCCATAATGTCGAACGGCAAGGACGGGAAGCGCGCATTTTTTTTCGCGAAATGAAGCATTTGAATGAGGAGCATTTACAGAAAGTAAAAGAAAAGCGCGATTTGTTTCGTCATCGGTTGCAGGCGTTAATTGAGGAAGGAATGAAAAGCGGTGAACTGCGCCGCGATTTGTCGCCATCGATCGCCACGCTTACCGTGCTTGGGGCGGCCAATTGGAGCTACCAATGGTTTCGCCCGGATGGCGAGCTGACCGATGCCGAGGTGGCGAAACAGATGGTGGTGATTCTGCTTGATGGCATGAGCGCGTCGTCTGTCTCGAAAGCCGAGTGAAAAGAGAGACAAACAAGTCTGAGCCGATGTGTGTCGATGGATGCTGTCCGTGCGGCGGCATGGCGCGCTTGAATTTGTTGACCAAGGGGGAAAGGGAGATGACAGCGATTATTCCGGTGCGCAAAGGGGAAGAACTGCCGGCTGAGAAGTTGGCCAAGTTTTTGCGCACGGTGCTGCCGGACATGCCGGATGGGGAGCTCGAGATCCAGCAATTTTCCGCCGGCCGGTCGAATTTGACGTATTTGCTCCGCTGTGGGGAGTGGGAGGCGGTGCTGCGCCGTCCGCCGTTTGGCCCGGTGCCGCCGAAAGCGCACGATATGAAGCGGGAGAGCACGTGGCTTTCTGAAATCCATCCGTTGTTCCCGTTGGCGCCGAAACCGTTCTATTTTTGTGAGGACGAATCGGTGATCGGAAGCCCGTTTTTCGTCATGGAGCGGCGGCATGGCGTCGTGATTGACAGCGATTTTCCCGATGGCGTCATTCCGACAGAAGACGTTTGCCGTGGCATCTCCGAGACGATGGTAGAGACGCTTGTCCGCATTCATCAAATTGATTATACGAAAACACGCCTCGTTCAGATGGTAAAGCCGGATGGGTTTATGGAACGGCAAGTGCACGGGTGGATTCAGCGCTATGAGCGGGCCAAGACGGATGATATTCCGGAAGCCGAGGCGCTGATGAATTGGCTCGCTTCTCATATCCCACCGCAGCGCGAAGCGACCGTGATCCATTATGACTTTAAGCTGAATAACGCTTTGTTTGCCAAGGATGATGTAACGAAAATGGTCGGTTTATTTGATTGGGAGATGTCGACGGTCGGCGACCCGCTTGCCGATTTGGCGGTGGCCATGAGTTATTGGATTGAGGAAGACGATCCTCCGCTCATCAAAAATGGGTTTGGCCGCGCGCCGGTCACGGTCCGCCCTGGTTTTTATACGCGCGAACAGTTTATTGAGGCATATGCCAAAAAAAGCGGCCGTGATGTGTCCGATATGCACGTTTATTTAACGTTTGCCTACTTTAAATTAGCGGTCATTTGCCAGCAAATTTATTACCGTTACCGCCGCGGACAGACGAACGATGAGCGGTTTCGGCATTTCGGCCAGTTTGTCGAAGCGCTCATTGGGCATGCATGGCAGCTGGCGACAGGACGGTGAGGCGGCGTGATGACAAAAGTGCATGTCGTGCTGCGCAAAGAAGACATTGATGAGATGGCGCTTGCTGACGGAAAGGTGGCTGTCGTGTTCGATGTTTTGCTTGCTACCTCGTCGATTACGGCAACGCTCTCTGCCGGCGCTCGTTCGGTGATCCCGGTGCGCGATGCCGAGGAGGCCAAGGAGATCGCGCTTCGCTTGCCGGCGGGCAGCTATGAGCTCGTCGGCGAATACGAAGGGCGGACGATCGCCGGTTTTCATCCACCGGCGCCGCTATTTTTGCAAACGGTTTGCCCGGGGAAAACAGTCGTGCTATCGACAACCAATGGCACGGTGGCGATTCGCAGAGCTCAGCCAGCCCATGCGGTGTACGCGGCGAGTTTGCTGAACAGCCCGGCGGTCAGCGAGCATATTTGCCATTGGCATCAGGAAGAGACGATCATTGTGATTTGTTCCGGCTCGTCCGGCCGTTTTTGCCTGGAAGACTTTTATGGCGCCGGCTACTTTGTGCACTGCTTGATCGAGAAAGGGATCAACGCGGCGGAGCTGTCCGACAGTGCGACGGCCGCATGGCTCTTTTATCGGCAATATTCGGGTGAAAGAAAGGCGAAGGAAGTGTTGTCCGCTTCGCGCGTCGGCCGCTGGATGACGGCGTACGGCTTGGAAAAAGAAATCGACTACATCAACCGACATGGGGCGCTTTCTGCCGTTCCAAAACTTGAGCTGGGGCCGTTCGGCCTGGAACTGCGCGATATGGCGTCAACAAAAGTAACGAAAGAGGGGATATCGCCATGAAATTTGTCCAATTCGTTGAATACGGTGGACCGGATGTCTTGCGTGTTTGCGAAGGCGAACGTCCGAAGCCCACGGGGCGGCAAGTAGTGATTGAAGCTGAAGCGATCGGCGTCAACTATGCGGATACAGCCCGACGGGAAGGCCGCTATGTCGTGCCGACGCCGCTTCCGTTCATACCTGGGACGGAAGTGGCCGGCGTTGTCCGTGAAGTTGGTCCGGAGGTGCAAACGGTCCGCCCGGGGCAACGCGTCGTCGCTTTGATCGAATCCGGCGGCTACGCTGAGTTTGTCGCTGTCGATGAACGGGCGGTCGTGCTGCTTCCGGATGGAATGGATGCCCGGCAGGCGGCGGCCTTGCCGGTGCAAGGGCTAAGCGCCTACCATATTCTCAAAACAATGGGCCGCTTGGAAGAAGGGGAGACGGTGCTCGTTCACGCCGCAGCCGGCGGCGTTGGGACGATTGCCGTCCAATTGGCGAAACGGTTCGGCGCAAAAATGGTCATCGCCACGGCAAGCACGGAGGAAAAACGGGCGCTCGCCAAACAGCTTGGCGCTGATGTCACCATTGATTATACAAAAGACAGCTGGGCTGCGGCCGTGATGGAGGCGACCGGTGGGCGCGGCGTCGATGTCGCTTTGGAAATGGCGGGCGGCGATGTATTTCATCAGACGCTCGATTGCCTTGCTCCGTTCGGCCGCCTGGTCGTATATGGGGCGGCGAGCGGGGAAATGACGCGTCTCAATCCAGTCCGGTTGATGGCAAAAAACTGGTCGGTGATCGGCTTTTTCTTGCCGCAAATCATGAAAAAGCGGGCGTTGTACGAACAAAGTTTGCGGGAATTGCTCGCGTGGGTGCAGGAAGGAAGCCTGAAGCTGACGATCGGCGGCGTTTATCCGCTTGAGCAAGCCGCTAGTGTGCATTGGCTTTTGCAAGGACGGAAAACGCATGGCAAGCTATTGCTTGTGCCATAAGTAAAGAAGGTGTCCCAAAAAGGTCGGGACACCTTTTCTTGTATATCCCCCTAAAGCCAATGGTGAACAAAAGTCGAAAGAAAAGCAGCCTTTTTCTTATGGGGCATGGCGGTCTAAACCGATACGATTTTTGAAAACAGTTACTGTCTGCGGCGCTTCGTTTGGATATACCGCTCGAGCCGGTCAAGCCCTTCTTTGAGCACATCGAGCGAATAAGCGTACGACAGGCGGACGTGGCCTTCACCGTATTCGGAAAAGGCGCTGCCGGGAACGAGGGCGACGCCGGCGTTTTCGACGACATCGAGGGCAAAATCAAACGAAGACATGCCAAAGGCGGCGATTGACGGAAACAAGTAAAAGGCTCCATCCGGCTTCTCAACCGGCAGCCCCATGGCGGTGAGACGACTGTAGGCATACTCAAGCCGCTCGGCGTAGGCGGCGCGCATCACCTCGGCGTCGTTTTTGCCGGCGGTCAGCGCCTCCACCGCCGCTTTTTGGCTGATCGATGACGTGCACGAGACGCTGTATTGGTGCACTTTCACCATTTGTTCAACGGCGAACGCTGGAGCGAAGACAAACCCGATGCGCCAACCCGTCATGGAGTGCGATTTGCTTAAACCGTTGATGACGATCGTCTGCTCCGGCAGCCACTCGGCGATCGAGCGATGGCGTCCGTGGTAAACGAGCTCGCTGTAAATTTCATCGGAAACGATCCAAATCGGCCGTCCTTTCAAAAGGGAAGCGATGTTCTCAAGCTCTTTGGCTGACAGCGCCGTCCCGGTTGGATTTGATGGGTATGGAAGAACGAGGCAGCGCGTCTTTTCCGTCAAATAAGGCGCAATGAGCTCGGCCGACAGACGGAAACCGTTTGGCCTTGTGTCGATGTACACCGGTTTCGCCCCGCACAGGCGGATGAGCGGTTCATAGCCAGGATAGACTGGCGCGGGAAGAAGCACTTCCGTCCCTTCCTCCAAAATCGTGCGAAACGCGATATCAAGCGCTTGGCTGGCGCCGACGGTGGCGATGACTTCGTCCGGCGTGTAGCGAAGGCCGTACTTGTCAGCGACGAATTGGCAAGCCGCCTGGCGCAGTTCAAGCAGGCCGGCGTTCGCTGTATACGTCGTGAAATCGGCGGCGATCGCTTCCTGAGCGGCCGCTTTGACATGATCGGGCGTTGGGAAATCAGGCTGGCCGATCGTCAAGGAAACAAGTCCCGGCCGGTCGGCGACAAGGTTGAAAAATTGGCGGATGCCTGATAACTGAATGGCTTGAACGCGTGGTTGAATGAGGTGTTTCACCGGTTGTCCACCTTTCTTTTTTGTTTCTATTGTACCATTGGCGAGGAAAACGAAAAAACAAAAATGAGCCCCTTTCCGTCCGGATTGTTTCCTCAAACGGAAATGGGGCTCACTTGGTCATCGACGATTCACTTTCCAACTTCGTTCGCTCCTTTTACGCGCCGTATTTTTTCAACAGGTCGTTATATTGGGCGGAAAGCTTGAAAAACAACGGTTTGTTGCCGGCCGCGAGCGCTTCATCGATTTGTTCCATCAGTTTTTTTCTTTGAAACTGGAAGATCGCTTCTTTCAGCACTTGTTCGGCCATCGGCCCGTAGCTGCTTTTTTCTTCCGGCTGGTTGAACAAAACGGCGCCTTCATTCGGGTATTGTTTTTCGTACATGATTCAGTCCCTCCCATATGGGAACGAAACAGTTCCCTTTATTATATTATCGTCGTTTTTGATGCCAATGTAAAGAAAATTTAGATAAATATTTTTTGTCAATTTTTTCTCTACATGATTTTTATACCCGTTTTTTGTTGGGGCTTAACAGTTTTTCGGTTATGATAAGAGGAGAACAAGGCAAAGGTGATGGCGATGATTCGCACGTGTGTCGTGACAAAAGAATTTGAGATTTTATATGATGTTGACTTAACGCTTGTCAACAGCCCAGACGTCTCATGGTATTGGGTTGACTTTCATGAGCCGACGGATGAGGAATCGGAGTTGCTCGCCTCCTTTTTCCGTTTCCACCCACTGGCGATTGAAGACTGTCTCGAATATGTGCAACGGCCGAAGCTCGATTTTTACGACCGCTACTTGTTTGTCGTTCTTCATGCCATTGCCGGGATGACGCTGGAGGCTGAGGAGGTCGATTTGTTTGTCGGGCAAAACTTCATCGTTTCGTTTCATAAGTCGCCGATCCATGCCGTCGACGAGGTGTGGGAGCGATTGAAGCATGAAGAAGATGTTCAGCAGGGGCCGTTTCACGTCATGTACCGGCTGATCGATAAGCTTGTGGATGATTATTTCCCACCGCTTTACCATATTGAAGACGTGCTGAACGATTTAGAGGAGAATACGAACAACGAACCGATTCATGACATTATTGAAAAAGTGTTTGACATCCGTGGTGATTTATCGAAGCTGCGCCGGACGATCGTGCCGATGCGCGACTTGTTGTACCGCATCATCCATTCCGACCGGCTGCAGCGCATGAAAGAACGGCAGCTGTACTTTCATGATATTTACGATCATTTGCTGAAGTTGTCGGAAATGATTGAGACAAACCGAGAAATTACCGCGGATATCCGCGACAGCTATTTATCGCTCAACTCGAATCGAATGAACAACATTATGATGACATTTACAGCCATTACGACCATTTTCATGCCGCTCTCCTTTATTGCCGGCATTTATGGGATGAACTTTGATTATATGCCTGAATTGCACTGGAAGTACGGATACTTTGTTGTATTGGCCGCCATGGCGGTGATCGGCATGACGATGTTCGTCTGGTTTAAGCGCAACGGCTGGTTTCAGTTGTTGAAAGGCGACTGGGCGAAGGAGGAGCGGGAGCGCCGCCAGTAGCCGTATAAAACATGCTGTTCCCCTCATATATATAATTACATAATGACGGCAGCGTGAGCGCGAAGGAGGGAAAACGATGGCAAGAGGCATTTGGGGCGTCGACTCGGCGCAAGTCGTAACGGATCAGCTGTTTCAATGCGTGCGGACGGAGCTTGGCTATCCGAAATTTTGGGGCCGTTATTTGTCGGAAGTGCCGAACGTGTCCGAAGGGTTGACACGCGACGAGATCGCCCGCATCCGCAACTATGGCGTGAAGGTGCTGCCGATTTATAACGCCTTCCGCGAAGCGGTCGGCTATGCGAACGGCCAGGTGGCGGCGCGCAACGCGGTGTTCCATGCGCGGCGGCTCGGCATTCCGAAAAATAAACTGCTGTTTGCCAACATCGAAGACTTTTTCGCCGTGGATGCCGCTTGGATCGCTGCTTGGGTGGAAACGCTCTATCCGACCGGATACCGGCCGGGGCTGTACGCGGACCCGACGAAAGGGGATTTCGGCGTTGCCTATTGCGAGGCGGTCAGCCGGAACAACCAAGTGGCGGTGCAGGCGGTCATTTGGAGCGCCGCACCAAGGCCGGGAACGACGAAAGAGCAGAAAGCGCCGCGCTATCAGCCGGCCGCCCCGCCTTGCAGCGCGAATGTCTGGGTGTGGCAGTACGGGCGTGATGCAGAAGTCTGCCCGGTTGACACGAATTTAGCTGACCGCCGCCTATTGGACTTTTTGTATTGAACAAAGCCGTTGCAAAAAGGCAGCGGCTTTTTTATGCGGTTGTGAAATTGTTGGATGTTGCGCGTCTTTTCTTTTAATTTTTTTACTTGGATCGATTATATTAGTAATAGGAAAAAAGGAGGATGTCAGTCGGTTGGGAAAAACGGAACGATGATCGAAAGGAGAGGGAATATGGATCGATCTGTCGCCTCACTGTTGGATCGCATCCATGAACAATACGAACGATGGAGGACGGGACCGCCGCTTGACGGTGCGGAATTGGCCCGATTTTTCGATGCTGTTGGCCGGACGGCGGCGGTGGTTGGCCGCAGCGATATCGTTGCCGAAGCGGAGCGGCTCATTCATCGGTTGAACAGCCAAACGGAACGGCAATGGACAGCGGAGGAGGCGCTGATGGAGATGGTTCCTCTCCTTCGCTGCTTCTATGAAGCCGGGGAAGCGGCTTCTGCCATCATTCCCTCCTCGCACCGCCAAGGGCCGAAAGCAGCTATTCTCCTCTGTGGAAATGACCCCCTGTTTTTTGCCTACGTCCGCGGCGCCCTGCAAACCGTGCCATGGCGTTTCATGACGCTCCCCTCCCTTGAGCAGGCGGCCGCGTCGATGTTTCGTCTCAGCCCGGATTGCATCATCGTCAGCGTGAAGGAGGGAGAGTGGGAAGATCTTGACTTGACGGTTTTGCTTGAGCGCGCCGGACAGCGCTCCTATCTTCCTGTTGTCATTGTGAGCAGAGACGAGGGCAAAGAGGGGCGGTTGAAAGGTTATGAGCTTGGCGCGGATGATGTCATCGCCTCCCCAGCGGCAGATGAACTGTTCGTTCGCGTTCGTCGGCTCATTGAAAAAAAACGAAAAATCGATGACCTTGTGCTCATTGACGAATTGACAGGTGTGTACAACCGGAAGTATTTGCCGCGGGTATACGCCCGTCTTCGGAGCGACCTCGAGCGTTCCGGAGCGCCAAGCTGTTTGGCGTTGCTTGATTTGGACCATTTCAAACAAGTCAACGACCGCTTCGGCCACCTTGCAGGCGATGCGGTATTGCAAAAGCTGGCTGCCTTTTTGCGCCAACATACACGCGGAGTGGATACGATCGTTCGCTTTGGGGGCGAAGAGTTTGTCGTTTGGCTGGCCAAAACGTCCAAAAGCGAGGCGCGTGCAGTGCTTGAGCGGCTGCAACGCCAGTTCGCCGCCGAAAAAGTCGAGGTGGATGGCGCACTTCTATCATGCACGTTTTCCGCCGGCTTGGTTGAGTGCGATGAACCGGATCGGCCGCTTGACCATTGGCTGCGTCTCGCCGACAAGGCGCTGTATGCGGCGAAACGAGGCGGCGGCAATCGGATCGAAGAGGCGGCGCGTGAGAAAAGCGGTTCTTCGGATGAGGCCCCACGTCAAGCGCCAACGGATCGGCGGCGATGGGCGATTGCCATCGTGGACGACGATGAACTCGTGCGGATGATGATCGCTGATCTTGTCCGCAAGCTCGTCAATGAACAGGGGAGGAAAGTAGACATTTACGAGTTTGGCGACGGCCTTTCGTTTCTCGAATCTCCGTTTTATCAAAGCGGGCGGCAATCTGTCGTCATTTTGGATCGGGTGATGCCAAAAATGGACGGCCTTGAGGTGCTGAACCGCCTCCGTCAAGAGCGAAAGCCATACAAGGTGATGATGCTAACGTCGCGCCAAGATGAGCGGGATATTGCCCATGCTTTGAACCGAGGGGCGGACGAATATGTGACAAAGCCGTTCAAATGGCTTGAACTTGAGGCGCGGCTGCGCCGGCTGCTGAAGGAGCTGGATGAGTGATGGCGCTGTTGGTCGTCTTCGCGGCAGCAACAGTGGGTGATCGAAGCGGGCGAATATTGTCGTTGTTTTCTCCTTATTTCTCGGAATCCTGTACATCGAATTCGCTCTTCTTTTGCTGACGGTTTCGGTTTTGTACGGTTCGCTCTTCTCAGCCGCCGCCGTCTTGCTTGAAGAATGGACCGAGCGGAAGCTCCCGAGCGTTTCTGATTTGGTGAAGCTTTTTTTCTTCGCGTTGACCGAGACGTTTTGGTACCGCCCGCTTACCGCTTGGTGGCGGTGCGAAGGGGTGATCGATGCCATTCGCCGAAAAAAGCAATGGGGGAGCATAAAGCGGAAAGGGGTGTCAGCGTAGCCGACAGAACAGCAGCCAGATTGTTGGTTTTAGAGCAACGAAACAGGAGGGCATGGTCTTCATGAAAGGAAGCGAAAATGCGGGGGAAAGATGAAGCGAAAAGAGGCATCAGCTCCCCTGTTGCCGCCCTGGCACCAAGGTGAGCCTCCTGTTAAAAACCGGCGGCCGCTTAATAGCGGTCGCCGAGCCGTTTAAATACCGGCCTTGTCAGCTGTTTCGGACTTTGTTCCGGTTTTTCCTTCAGTCCGGTGTAGGCGATGAGAATGGCTTTGGCCTCCGACAGCGGCATCCGAGCTGGAGGGTTGCGGTACGAATCGTTGAGAGCGCCAAGATGCGGAAGGGCAGCGAAATCTTGTTTCGTCGGTGGGATGTGGAAATAGTAGTCGCCGACGGCGACGAGCACGTCGGATTGCTGTTGGCTGTATTTCGGATTGCGTGAAAAATGGAGGCCGACTTTTTTCGCCTTGCCCTCCTCAAGCAGCTTCTCGATCGCTTTTTTCTTCAGAAGATAAAGAAACGAAGGGTTCAATGCTGTTTTGGCATGGCGGTTGACGGTAAAAATCGCTTTGGCAATATTGTCGACCGTCAATTGCACCGGTTTCATCGGCATGTCTCCTTTTTTCTTTCTATTATAACATAGAAAGATCACATAGGAAGCGGCATTGTTGCTAGTTTGTCCCGCTTCTAACTAGGAGCAAGCGAAAAAACGGTCAACTCCGGCGGGGCGAAGAAGCGAAGCGGCACCCGCGTCGTGCCAAGACCGCGGTTGACGTACAACAAGAGCCCGCCGACGTGGTAAAACCCTTCATAATACCGCTCAGACAGCGGCGGCGTGATGAGCGGCCCGATAAACGGCAACTGAATTTGCCCGCCGTGGCTATGGCCAGACAACTGAACGTGAATAGGGAAGCGGCGCGCCTCAATGGCACCGTCCGGCTCATGAACGAGGGCGATCGTATATGTCGCCGGCGGAATGCCGTTCGTCATTTTCGACCAGTCCGGTTGCCCGAGCATCATATCGTCGCTGCCGGCGATAGCGATCGCGTCATGGCCGCGTCGGACGAGGGTATGCTCATTGATGAGAACGCGGAAACCGGCTCGTTCCATCAATCGATGGTAAATATCTGTTCCGTAGCCGCCGTGATCATGGTTTCCGTAAATGCAAAATTTTCCGAGAGGAGCGCGGACGCCAGCCAACGCCTCAGCGACCGCGTCGATGTGCGGATACCGGTTCGCCTCATGGAGCAGATCGCCTGTGAATACGACGAGATCGGGCCCGAGTTCGTTGATGCGGCCGATGCTGCGGTAAAAGCGTTCCAAGCCGTAATA
Source organism: Geobacillus sp. LEMMY01 (assembly GCF_002042905.1). Classification (NCBI taxonomy): domain Bacteria; kingdom Bacillati; phylum Bacillota; class Bacilli; order Caryophanales; family Anoxybacillaceae; genus Geobacillus; species Geobacillus sp. LEMMY01. The sequence goes on along the minus strand of NZ_MVKA01000024.1, from coordinate 30,909 downwards.
ATGGCCGAGATGGATGTCACTGAACTGCAACAGCTTGACGCCGGCAAACGACTTTGGGATCAGAGGATGCGACAGCGTATGGTGCGTCACGGTCAGCTCGGCCGGCTCAATCCAGCGGGCGTAGCCAAAGGCGGCTGCCGTCGCCAGCGCTGCGCTGAAACTTGTGCGCGTCAGCTTTTTCAAAAAGGCGCGCCGGCTTAGTTTGGTTGTTTCGATATGGTGCATCGTTTCGCCGTCCTTTCACAAGCAGCTTTATTATAACGAAAAGAGAGGGAAAAGGACAATAGGAGGACTAAGATGTTCGAATATTCCACTATTTTATAGAAATGCGAGCGAGAAAACCCACTTCTTTCGAGGTGAGAGGAAAGCGAGCATAATGGTATAATAAACATGAGGAGGTGAAAGGATGCCCACCATCACCTTGAAATTGGAGCTTCACAAGCCGACCAAAGCCAAACAAGAGATGTATGAACGGATGACCAACATCAACACCCAATTTGCGAATTGGCTCTTGAATCATCCTGAATTAAACAAAGCAACCAGCAAGATTTTTAGAGAATTTTCATCACAATGGTTTCCGTCTGCAATTGCCTGTCAAACCATTCGAGATGTGAAGTCTCAAAAGAAACATCAGAAGGCAAAGCAATTTCGAAAACGATGGTGTTGCTTTAACAATCAAAATTGGAAAGTCGAACGAAAGGGAGATTTTTACACCATTTCATTTCCGACATTAGAGAAGCGAATTGGCGTGCCTGTGGTCACGCGTCCCTATCAAGAAGCATGGCTGAATCGGCTGCTCAATGGAACAGCCAAACAAGGGACAGCCAAGCTCTACAAGAAGAAAACGAAATGGTACTTCGCCATCACCATCACGTTTGAAGTGGAACAACGAAACGAAACGAACGTGATGGGCGTTGACCTAGGGCTGCGATATATCGCCGTTGCTAGCGTTGGAACGAAATCGTTGTTTTTCAAAGGGAATCCATGTGCCTTCATTCGCAGACGATATGCGGCTCTGCGGCGAGAATTGGGCAAAGCCAAGAAGCTTCATATGATTCGCAAAATCGGCCATAAAGAGTCCCGCTGGATGAAGGATGTGAACCATAAAATCAGCCGTCAAATCGTCAACTTTGCCCTCGTCAACGGTGTTGGCGTGATTCGGATGGAAGATTTGACGGGGATTCGGAAACGGGCAACTTCCGCAAAAGAAGCAGGACGAAGCCTTCATTCCTGGGCGTTTCATCAGCTGCAAACGATGATCGCCTATAAAGCCGAAATGGCAGGCATTAAAGTGGAGTGGGTGAATCCGACCTACACGAGCCAAACGTGTAAATGTGGGCATCGGGAAAAGGAAAATCGCAATGGCATCCACTTTCAGTGTAAAAAATGCGGATACACCATCCACGCCGACTTAAATGGGGCGATCAACATCGCCAAAGCGATTTCAGGCTTGAGCGCCTAACCTAGCGCACTGGTCACAGGTGCGCCGCCCATTCGGGTACCTATCTAACCGGATGGGATGGGCTGATGACACAGCCCCGAACTTGGGCGTGGTCCGAACTCGAAAGGGATGAGGACGCGAACGACCCAAGAATCCCACGGCTTTAGCCGTGTGGAGTGTCAAGATATGATAGAAATGAATGAGTAATCAGTCATAGGGAGGAGAAATGGATGAACGGAAAAGTAATCATTGTGACGGGCGGGTCGAGCGGAATGGGGAAATATATGGCGAAGCGGTTTGTCGCTGAGGGGGCCAACGTCGTCATTACGGGAAGGCGGGCAGAGGCGCTCGAAGAGGCCAAGCGGGAAATCGCTACGCCGGATGGGGGACAAGTGCTTACGGTTCCGATGGATGTGCGCAACCCGGAACAAGTGGCGCACATGGTGGAGCGGGCTGATGAGGAGTTTGGCCGCATCGATGCCCTCATCAACAATGCGGCGGGCAATTTCATTTGCCCGGCGGAAAAGTTGTCGATCAACGGCTGGAACAGCGTCATTAACATCGTTTTAAACGGCACGTTTTACTGCAGCCGGGAAGTCGGCAACTATTGGATTCAGCGCGGCTTGAAAGGAACGATCATCAACATCGTTGCGACATACGCCTGGCATGCCGGCGCCGGGGTCATTCATTCAGCGAGCGCCAAGGCTGGAGTGCTGGCGATGACGCGCACGCTTGCCGTGGAATGGGGGAAAAAGTACGGCTTCCGCGTCAACGCCATCGCCCCGGGTCCGATCGAGCGGACAGGCGGGGCGGAACGTCTTTGGGAGTCGGAAGAGGCAGAGCGGATGACGATCGAGAGCGTGCCGCTTGGGCGGCTCGGAACGCCGGAAGAAATCGCGGCGGTCGCTTCGTTTTTGCTTTCCGATGAAGCCGCTTACATTAACGGCGCTTGCATCACAGTCGACGGCGGCCAATGGCTGAACCGGCGGCCGTTTTAATCAAATTTGCCGTAAAGCAAGATGGTCCTCACCCAAAAGGGATTGCAGGCGGTATTTCTTCATTTATCGCGGGCAACCGGCTCATTGCACGTAACGGCTTTTGTCACAAGCGGATTCCCTGCTGTCAGGGGAGCCGCTTTTTTTGCGTCGGGAACGATGAGGCAATTATGCTATAATAAGGGCAAAGATGGTCGATGGGAATGAGGTGAGCACGATGGATGCATTAGACGTTATGGCCAACTTGCCGCAAGTGATTCCGCACTATCAACCGATTTTCAGCGCCGATGAGCATGGGGTCGTCGGCTATGAAGTGCTCGGTCGGTTTCAAACGGAAACAGGACCGGTCAGCCTTGGATCGTTTTTTCATGATGAAACCATTCCAGAAGAATTTCGCATCGAAGTGGATGATGTGATCACGAAAAAGGCGCTCGACTATTTTCTGTCACTCGCTGATCAAACGCTGCTCATTTTTTTAAACCGCGACGCCAACTTGCTCATGCTTGACCGCGGCGAATCGTTTTTGCAGCTGCTTCTCTCCTATGAAGCAAAAGGGTTGGCGCTTAGCCGCATTGTTTTGGAAATCAATGAGCAGCATTTCAAGGGAGACGTCGATCAGCTCAGCCATTTATTGACGTATCTTCGTACATACGGCGTTAAAGTGGCGGTCGACAACATCGCCGAACATAGCATTCATCTTGAGCGAATCGGCGTCTTGTCGCCTGACATTTTAAAAATCGATTTGCGTGAATTGCGGAAAACGTCCGTTCATCAAGCATACCAGGAAATCGTTCACTCGATTTCGCTGTTGGCGCGCAAAATCGGAGCGACGCTCCTGTATGAGGACATCGAAACGTCGTTTCAGCTTCAGTATGCTTGGCGGCATGGCGGCCGCTATTATCAAGGGTATTATTTGGCCAAGCCGGCGCCTGAGGTCGTGCCGCGCGATTTGTTGAAAGACTTGCTCCGCCAAGAGTGCCATCGCTTCATCCAGCAGGAGAAGAAAAAGCTTGAAACGCTGTATCAAATTGCTGAGCAGTTTCAGCAGCGGATCAGCACACTGCTTGGCAAATACAAAAAAGCCGCCGATTTTAACGAGCTCATTTCCCTATTGGCCGGCGAGCTCGACGACGTTTGCTTCCGCATTTATGTTTGTGATGAGGACGGCTTCCAGCAGTCGGGCAATATGTTCAAGCGCGGCGGCCGGTGGGAGCTTGAGCCGCAATATTATATGAAAAACTGGAGCTGGCGCCCGTATTTTTTGGAAAACATCATTCGCATGCGCTCGCGCCGAAGAGGGATTTTGTCCGATTTATACACGGACATTGAAACAGGGGAAACGATCCGGACGTATTCGTATCCGATCGATGAGCGCCATTACTTGTTTATCGACTTGTCGTACAGCTATTTGTTTGAGCATGATGCTCATTATTGATCGTATAAAATCGCCTCATTGCGGAAAAGTAAGCATGAGGTGAAACGTATGGCACAGCTGACTTTCGTATTATCTGTCCTTTCTGTATTGATTGCGGTCATTGGATTCGTTTATACGGTCCGACTCGGCCGCCAGCAGCGATGGCAAGGAGAGCTTGACGGACCGATCCCGAAAGCAGTTGAGGAGCATGCCTATTTGCGCAACCCGATATTGCTTGCGTATGTGCTCGCCGTCTTGCTTGCTGTGTTTGCCATCGGTTATTTGGCGCTTCGATATTATTGAACGGAAGGTGTCCCAACAGAGGCGGGACACCTTTTTTGATGGCCGCCATGCACAAAATATCACGCATCTGTCTGCTTTAAGGAGAGAAAGCCGTTTTTTCGCTTCATTTTTTGATCGTTTGGAAATGACGGTTTTTTCCACGACTTTTTTCCTTTGCCGGCGAATATATATGAAAGCGGAAAGGGCAAAGGGGGAATGGAGATGGCGAAGCGGCTGCCGCCAAGGCTGTCGGGCGAGGAGGCGGCGTTATTGCTTGACGTTTTGTTCAGCCAGCAATATGCACTCGAGCTCATCCGCTCTGAGCTGGCGGATATCGAAAACGGAGACAAGGCGGTCGATGAACGCCGGTATCGGCAGCTGTTGCGTTTATACGACCGCCTGTTGACAGAGGAAGGATAAAAGTCATTGTGCACTATCGCTATCGCAGGAAGCGATAGTCTTTTTTATGGTATGATAACAGTGTGGAGAGGAGAAGATGCAGAAGAAAGGCGGAACATCGGCATGACATGGGAACACAATGAATTCATGCAAATGACTGTGAAGCCCTTTCTGATTCCGGCGGATAAAGTGGCGCATGTGCAGCCGGGAAATTATTTGGATCATGCGCTGCTCGTCCTTACGAAAACCGGCTATTCGGCGATTCCGGTATTGGACACATCTTATAAGCTTCACGGGCTCATCAGCATGACGATGATGATGGATGCGATTTTAGGATTGGAGCGCATCGAATTTGAACGGCTCGAGACGATGAAGGTCGAAGAAGTGATGAACCGAAACATTCCGCGCCTGCGGCTTGACGACAGCCTGATGAAGGCCATCGGGCTGATTGTCAACCATCCGTTCGTGTGTGTGGAAAATGATGACGGCTATTTTGCGGGCATTTTCACTCGACGGGAAATACTGAAGCAACTGAATAAACAGCTGCGGAAGCCTAATGGCGGCCGGAAATCAGGCCGAAAAGAAGCTGAACAATGAGCAGAAAGGTAATCGTATGCAATAACAAGCGCAGCTGGCTTTGGTTGATCAGTTCGGAAGCAGCATGGCAACTTCCGCAAGTACAAGCCTTCGAGAAGGTGCTGCAAAATTTTGTTCGATGAATTTATGCTTGTCACGATGATCTCTGTTTTGCTAAAGTAAAAAAGAATACAGGTGTAAAGGAGGATATCGCCCATGAAGATGATGGACGCCAATGAAATCATTTCGTTTATTCAAAACAGCAAAAAATCGACACCAGTCAAAGTATACATAAAAGGGGATCTCGAAGGCATCGATTTCGGCTCAAGCGCGAAAACGTTTATTACCGGCAACGTCGGCGTCGTGTTTGGCGAATGGCAAGACATTCAAGCAGCAATCGAAGCGAATCAAGACAAAATCGAGGACTATGTCGTCGAGAACGACCGCCGCAACTCGGCCATTCCGCTCTTGGATTTGAAAGGCATCAAGGCGCGCATCGAGCCGGGCGCCATCATCCGCGACCATGTCGAAATCGGCGACAACGCCGTCATTATGATGGGAGCGGTCATCAATATCGGCGCCGTCGTCGGCGAAGGAACGATGATCGACATGAACGCGGTGCTCGGCGGCCGGGCGACGGTCGGGAAAAACTGCCATATCGGCGCCGGCGCGGTGTTGGCAGGCGTGATCGAGCCGCCATCAGCCAAGCCGGTCGTCATTGAAGACGATGTGCTCGTCGGGGCGAACGCCGTCATTTTAGAAGGCGTCACCGTGGGCAAAGGAGCGGTTGTGGCTGCCGGCGCGGTTGTCGTGGAAGACGTGCCGCCGTATACGGTTGTCGCCGGCGTGCCGGCGCGCGTCATTAAGCAGATCGACGAGCAAACGCGGGCGAAAACGGAGATTAAACAGGAGCTTCGCCAATTATAATCACAACAAAGGCTGTCCCTTCACACGAGGACAGCTTTTTTGCCCATGGAGGAGAGAGGATGGAAACGATCAGTCCGTTTGTCGCCATTCGCCGCGACTTGCATCAAATCCCGGAGCTTGGGTTTCAGGAGTTTAAGACGCAGCAATATTTGCTTCGCTATATCCAGTCCCTGCCGCAAGAGCGGCTTCAAGTCCGGACGTGGAAAACAGGGATTTTTGTCAAAGTCAACGGAACATCGCCGCGCAAAACGATCGGCTACCGCGCCGATATGGACGGGCTGCCGATTCGTGAGGAGACCGGTTTGCCGTATCGGTCGAAACATGAAGGGCACATGCACGCGTGCGGCCACGATGTGCATATGAGCATCGCTCTTGGCGTGCTCACCCATTTTGCTCATCATCCATTGAAAGACGATTTGCTGTTTGTGTTCCAGCCGGCCGAGGAAGGACCGGGCGGAGCAAAGCCAATGTTAGAAAGCGACATCATGCGGGAATGGAAGCCGGATATGATCGTCGCCTTGCATATTGCGCCGGAATATCCAGTCGGTACGATTGCAACGAAAGAAGGGTTGCTGTTTGCCAATACGTCGGAGCTGTTTATTGATTTGAAGGGAAGAGGTGGCCACGCGGCGTTTCCGCATTTAGCGAATGACATGGTCGTCGCCGCCTGCGCATTGGTGACGCAACTGCAGTCGATCGTCGCCCGCAACGTCGATCCGCTTGACAGCGCGGTCATTACGATCGGGAAAATTGTCGGTGGGACGGTACAGAACGTCATTGCGGAGCACGCCCGGCTCGAAGGAACGATTCGGACGCTGTCGACTGCAGCGATGCAGAAGGTGAAGCGGCGGATTGAAGCGATCGTGCATGGCATTGAAGTCGCGTACGAATGTGAAGCATCCATCGATTACGGTGCCATGTACCATGAAGTGTACAACGATCCGGAGCTGACAGCGGAATTTATGAAGTTTGCCGAGACGCACGGCGGCGTGAACGTCATTCGTTGCAAAGAGGCGATGACCGGCGAAGATTTCGGCTATATGCTGGCGGACATCCCGGGTTTTATGTTTTGGCTTGGTGTCGCCTCGCCCTATGGGCTGCATCATGCGAAGCTGGCCCCGGATGAAGCGGCGATCGACCGCGCGATCGCTTTTTTGATCGACTATTTTTCCTGGAAGGGGAATTCGAAAGTATAGTTCCACCTCTGACAAGGCACATTATGTGTGAGGAGGTGGAGTGTGATGGCGAAAATCGGTGTCGAGCCATCGCTGACTGATGTGCAAGAGGCATTGAGAGAAAGAGGGTATAATGTTGTGCCGCTCCGCGGGGAGCAAGACGCAAGAGGCTGCGACTGCTGCGTCATTACCGGCCTGGACGCCAATATCGCCGGCATTCACAACATCGTGACGTCCGGTCCGGTCATTGAAGCGAGCGGGCTCACCGCAGAAGAGATTTGCCAAAAAGTCGAAGAAAAACTCCGCTGATGATCGAACGTTCGGGCTGTGCGCGCTGGCAGCCCGTTTTTTTTTTGCGGAATCACATGGTGCAAAGGATGGTGGAAAAGGAGCGAAGATCGTTTTCGTTCCTTTTTCTTTTTTGCTAAAATAAGAGGAAGAAACAATGCTTGATCAACGATGGAGGAGTGTCAATGAAAAAGAAACAGTTTGCCGTCATCGGCCTCGGGCGCTTTGGCGGCAGCATCTGCCGCACGCTGAGCGAACAAGGGATGGAAGTATTGGCCATCGATATTGACGAAGACCGAGTGAATGAATTTGCCTCGATCGCTTCGCACGCCGTCGTCGGCGATACGACCGATGAAAACGTGCTGAAAAGTTTAGGCATCCGCAACTTCGACCATGTCATCGTCGCGATCGGGGACAACATCCAGGCGAGCATTTTGACGACGCTTATTTTAAAAGAGCTCGGCGTCAACCATATTACGGTCAAGGCGACAAACGATTACCATGAGAAAGTGCTGAAAAAAATCGGCGCTGACCAAATCGTGCACCCAGAGCGCGACATGGGCGAGCGGATCGCCCACAATTTGATTTCCAACAACGTCCTAGATTATCTGGAGCTGTCGGACAAATACAGCATTGTTGAAATCGTGGCAAGCGAGCGGCTTGACGGCCATTCGCTTTTGGAGCTTGACATCCGCGCCCGCTACGGCATCAACATCGTCGCCATCAAGCGTGGAGCAAGCGTCATCGTCTCCCCCCTCGCTTCGGAAATCATCCGCAAAGGCGATGTGTTGGTTGTCATCGGCGCTGACAGCGACATTGACCGGTTTGAGGAAAAAGTGGTCGGTTGACGGCGGGCAGGCGGCCTGTGCATGATGATAACGGAAAAAGGGCATCCTTTTGCAAGGACGCCCTTTTTTCTTTAGATTTCCATGATGATCGGCAAAATCATTGGCCGCCGTTTCGTCCGCTCGTACAAGAACGGAGCGAGCGTTTCCGTAATTTCGTTTTTGATCTCCGACCATTGATTCGTTTTTCGTTCCAGCACTTTTTCGAGATGCTTGGAGATCAACACTTGCGCTTCGCTGATTAAGTCACCTGACTCGCGCATATAGACGAAGCCGCGAGAAATAATGTCCGGGCCGGCGGCGATTTTGAACTCTTTCATGTTGATGCTGACGACGACAATCACGAGCCCTTCTTCGGACAAAATGCGGCGGTCGCGCAAGACGATGTTGCCGATGTCGCCGACGCCGCTGCCGTCGATGTAGACGGAGCCGGACGGGATCTTACCGACAATGCGCGCTTCTTTGTCGCTGATGCCAAGCACTTCGCCGTTGTCCATAATAAAGCAGTTTTCCTCCGGCACGCCGCAGTCGATGGCGAGCTTGGCATGCATTTTTTGCATTCGGTATTCGCCGTGGATCGGCATGAAATATTTCGGCTTCATCAGCCGGATCATCAATTTTTGCTCTTCCTGCCCGCCGTGGCCGGACGTATGGATGTCGTTGAGCGGACCATGGATCACCTCAGCGCCGGCTCGGTACAGCATGTTAATCGTCCGGTTGACGCTTACCGTGTTGCCCGGAATCGGTGACGAGGAAAAGACAACCGTATCGCCCGGGATGATTTGAATTTGCCGATGCGTGCCGTTCGCGATGCGCGACAAGGCGGCCATCGGCTCGCCTTGGCTGCCGGTGCATAAAATTGTCACCCGGTTGGCCGGCAGGCGGTTGATTTCGTTCGCGTCGACGAACGTGCCTTTCGGACATTTGATATAGCCGAGGTCTTGTCCGATCTCAATCGCCGCTTCCATGCTCCGGCCGAAGACAGCGATTTTTCGGTTGTTGGCGACGGCTGCTTCCGTCACCTGTTGGAGACGGTGGATGTTTGAGGCGAACGTGGCGAAAATGATGCGACCTTCCACCTTGCGGAAAATGTCGTGAATGCTCTCGCCGACGCGCCGCTCCGACATCGTAAAATGCGGGATCTCGCTGTTCGTGCTGTCCGATAGCAGGCAAAGCACGCCTTCTTTCCCGATTTCGGCCATTTTCGTCAAATTGGCCGGCTCGCCGACCGGCGTAAAGTCGAATTTAAAATCTCCAGTGTGAACGATTTGCCCGACTGGCGTTTTCACAACAATACCGTAGCTGTCCGGAATGCTGTGCGTTGTCCGGAAAAAGGTGACGGCCGTTTTTTGGAAGCGGATGACATCGTCTTCGCGAATTTCAATGAGCTTTGCCTGGCGCAACAGCCCGTGCTCTTCAAGTTTATTGCGAATAAGCCCAAGCGCCAATTTGCCGCCATAAATCGGGATGTTCACCTGCCGGAGCAAATACGGAATGCCGCCGATATGGTCTTCGTGCCCGTGGGTGATGAACAGTCCTTTTACTTTGTCTGCGTGCTTCACTAAATAGGAGTAGTCTGGAATGACGTAGTCGATCCCGAGCAGCTCATCTTCCGGGAACTTAATGCCCGCGTCAATGACAATGATTTCGTCTTGGAATTGTACGCCGTATGTATTTTTTCCGATTTCACCCAGTCCGCCGAGGGCAAAAACGCCAACTTGCTGGTCTGTCAACAGCTTCATGATGAAATCTCCAATACTTGAAAGTTCGGGCTTTTCTTTTCGTATTCTAGATGCGCTCCCTCTAACGGCTGAATATACTCAATATTGATCGGACGGCCTTCGAGTTTTCGGCGTACATCCCGCTCTGATTCTGCTTCGATGTAGAGTGTTTTCGTTTTTTCTCTCACGGGCACCTCGTCTGCGTTTTCTTGGTAAAACACTTTGAAAATCATCGTGAAATCTCTCCTTATCGTACAATGGTTGCTCTATCTATTATATAAGAATGTAACTTTCTTTTCATGTGTTTTGTTGCCAAAAGCAAAAAACAGGCGTGAGATGTGCCGACGATATGCATCATCTTTGACGAATGTTGCCCGCTTTATTCGCCAAAGTGGGAAAGAAGCCCTTCGAATGGAAGGGCTGTTGTTGTAACGGTCAGGCGATCAATTTTTTCCGGAGCAGGTCTTTCCACTGTTGAAGCAGCTTTTTTTTCAGCTTTTTCAACATGTTTCATCACTCCTTACCTTTTATTGTACTCATTTTGCGGCGAAAGTAAATGTTCTATTATATATGATATGTAGGCGGAGGTTTGTTTTTCATGGGTAAAAATGGAACAGATCGTGCCTCTTGGTTGACATTCCGGGTGTTTTTCAGTACGGTAAACAATGAACAACTTTTCAACAAGGGGAAGTGAACGTGGGCAGAAAAATCGTCTTTTTCGATATCGACGGCACGCTTCTTGATGAGCAAAAGCAGCTGCCGCTGTCAACGATCGAAGCGGTTCGCCGCCTGAAGCAGTCGGGCGTTTATGTCGCCATCGCCACCGGACGCGCTCCGTTTATGTTTGAGCATGTGCGCAAACAGCTTGGCATCGATTCGTTCGTCAGCTTCAACGGTCAGTACGTCGTTTTTGAAGGGAACGTGTTATACAAGCAGCCGCTCCGGCGCGAGAAAGTCAGGGCGCTGACAGAGGAAGCCCACAAAAACGGCCATCCGCTCGTCTTTATGGATGCGGAGAAAATGAGAGCGAGCATCGGCGACCATCCGCACATCCACGTCAGCATGGCGAGCCTAAAATTCGCCCACCCGCCCGTCGACCCTCTTTATTATGAGAACAAAGACATTTACCAAGCGCTTCTGTTTTGCCGCGCCGAGGAAGAAGAACCGTATGTGCGCAACTATCCCGAATTTCGCTTCGTCCGTTGGCACGACGTCTCGACCGATGTGCTGCCGGCAGGGGGCTCGAAGGCAGAAGGCATCCGCATGATGATCGAAAAGCTCGGGATCGATAAGAAGGATGTGTACGCGTTCGGCGACGGATTGAATGACATTGAAATGCTGTTGTTCGTCGGAACTGGGGTGGCGATGGGCAACGCCCATGAGGAAGTGAAGCGGGTCGCCGACTTCGTTACGAAGCCGGTCGATAAGGAAGGCATTTGGCACGGATTGAAGCAGCTGCAGCTCATCCGATAAAAAGCGGCCTCTGCCTTTTAGGCGGGGCCGCTCGCAATTTACAAGAGGACTTTTTAGCGCCCGATCGGAATCGCCCCGTCCGGCACTTGAAACGGGTCATCGGGGTTGATGCGGTCATAGAACATAATGCCGTTTAAATGGTCGATTTCATGTTGGAAGACGATGGCCGGCAACCCTTTCAAGCGCAGTGTGACTTCTTCGCCGTCGATCGTCGTCCCGGTGACGGTGATGCGGGCGTAGCGCAGCACATACCCCGGCACGTCGCGGTCAACCGACAAACAGCCTTCCCCGGTCGTTAAGTAACATTGCTGCACGGAATGGCTGACGATTTTTGGATTGAACAAGGCATAGCTGTACAGCGTCCCGTTTTCGTCGGTGACATGGACGGCGATCATCCGCTTCGAGACGTTGATTTGCGGGGCGGCAAGGCCAATGCCGGGCCGCAGGCCGTATTTAGACGCCAGCTCCGGGTCTTGGCTCATTTTCACGTAGTCAAGCAAGCTTTGCAAAATGCGCTTATCTTCCTCTGAAGGCGGCAACGGAACGGGTTCGGCGATTTTCCGCAATGTCGGATGCCCCTCTTTGATGATGTCTTTCATCGTGATCATTCGCTTCGTTCACTCCCTATGTTTGGCATCGCTGTCTATCGTTTAGTCTAACAAAATGAGCATCGATCGTAAATAAAAACACAGCTGCACGGATATATTATTCGAGTATAAGGAAAGCAATAAGACAAATTCAAGGAAACGTTTTCATTATCTTGTCAAGCCACTGTGTGTTTTATATTTTGTGAAAATATAATACAGGACTTATACAGGTAGTGAGGAATGTAATATAACAGTTTGTCGACGGAATATTAACAATTCCAATTTCAACCAAAAGGTAAAGCGAAAAACATGAGAAATCAAAGTCATTGACGGTTGGTCCAAGAACGTGTAAACTAAAACTTGCAAATAGGTATTGTACTAATTTAGTCTTGAAAAATAGTGATACAGATTTCGGCGCCTTTGTTGTTTGGCGTTGGCGCCGGCCGGCGGTCGTTTTTTTATTTCTCTTTCGTTTTGGGTACATTAATAGTATATGGATGAATGTAGCCTGATTTCCAAATTTTTAATGAAAGGCAGAGGTGAACAACATGGGTGTGAAAACCTCCCAATTTCGATTTGCGGAGCAGCTCGAGAAAGTAGCCGAGCAGTTCCCGATGTTTCAAATTTTGAATGAAGAAGGCGAAATCGTCAACGAAGAGGCGATGCCGGAGTTAAGCGATGAGCAGCTGAAAGAGCTGATGCGCCGCATGGTGTATACGCGCATCCTCGACCAGCGCTCCATTTCGTTGAACCGCCAGGGCCGCCTCGGGTTTTACGCGCCGACCGCTGGGCAAGAGGCGAGCCAAATCGCCAGCCATTTTGCGCTTGAGAAAGAAGACTTCATTTTGCCGGGATATCGCGACGTTCCGCAAATCATTTGGCACGGGCTTCCGCTCTATCAAGCGTTTTTGTTCTCGCGCGGCCACTTCCACGGAAACCAAATTCCTGAAGGCGTCAACGTCTTGCCGCCGCAAATTATCATCGGGGCTCAATACATTCAAGCGGCCGGCGTGGCGCTCGGCTTGAAAATGCGGGGCAAAAAAGCGGTGGCGATTACATATACCGGCGATGGGGGCACATCGCAAGGCGACTTTTACGAAGGGATCAACTTTGCGGGGGCGTTTAAGGCGCCGGCCATCTTTGTCGTGCAAAACAACCGCTTTGCCATCTCTACGCCAGTGGAAAAGCAAACGGTCGCCAAAACATTGGCGCAAAAAGCGGTCGCTGCCGGCATTCCGGGCATTCAAGTCGACGGCATGGATCCGCTTGCGGTCTACGCCGCGGTGAAAGCAGCCCGCGAACGCGCCATTAACGGCGAAGGGCCGACGCTCATCGAAACGCTTTGCTTCCGCTACGGCCCGCACACGATGTCCGGCGACGATCCGACGCGCTATCGTTCGAAAGAACTCGAAAACGAATGGGCGAAAAAAGACCCGCTTGTCCGCTTCCGCAAGTTTTTAGAAGCGAAAGGCTTATGGAGCGAAGAGGAAGAAAACCGCGTCATCGAGCAGGCGAAAGAGGACATCAAGGAAGCGATCAAAAAAGCGGACGAAACGCCGAAACAAAAAGTGACCGACTTAATCAGCATCATGTTCGAAGAGCTGCCGGCGAACTTAAAAGAGCAGTATGAAATTTATAAAGAGAAGGAGTCGAAGTAAGCCATGGCGCAAATGACAATGGTTCAAGCGATCACCGATGCGCTGCGCATCGAGATGAGAAACGATCCGAACGTGCTTGTGTTTGGCGAAGACGTTGGGGTCAACGGCGGCGTATTCCGGGTGACCGAAGGGTTGCAAGCTGAGTTTGGCGAAGAGCGTGTGTTTGATACGCCGCTGGCCGAATCGGGGATCGGCGGTTTGGCGATCGGCTTGGCCTTGCAAGGGTTCCGCCCGGTGCCGGAAATTCAGTTTTTCGGGTTCGTCTATGAGGCGATGGATGCGATTTGCGGACAAATGGCGCGCATCCGCTACCGCACTGGCGGCCGCTACCATGTTCCGATTACGATTCGTTCGCCGTTTGGCGGCGGCGTCCATACGCCAGAATTGCACTCAGACAGCTTAGAAGGACTCGTCGCCCAACAACCGGGCTTGAAAGTTGTCATCCCGTCGACGCCGTATGATGCGAAAGGATTGCTCATCTCGGCGATCCGCGACAACGACCCGGTTATTTTCCTTGAGCATTTGAAGCTGTACCGTTCGTTCCGACAAGAGGTGCCGGAAGGAGAGTATACAATTCCGATTGGCAAAGCAGACATTAAGCGTGAAGGGAAAGACATTACGATTATCGCGTACGGGGCCATGGTGCATGAATCGTTAAAAGCGGCGGCAGAATTAGAGAAGGAAGGCATTTCTGCCGAAGTCGTCGACTTGCGCACCGTGCAGCCGCTCGATATTGAGACGATCATTGGTTCGGTCGAAAAAACGGGCCGCGCCATCGTCGTTCAAGAAGCGCAACGGCAAGCCGGCATCGCCGCCAACGTCGTTGCTGAAATTAACGAGCGCGCGATTTTAAGCCTTGAGGCGCCGGTATTGCGCGTCGCCGCGCCGGATACCGTCTATCCGTTCGCTCAAGCAGAATCGGTGTGGCTGCCGAACTTTAAAGACGTGATCGAGACGGCGAAAAAAGTGATCAACTTCTAATGTGGACAAATCCGGGGGAGCAAAGCGCCTTCCCCCGCTCATTTTCGGCAAACGATAGGAGGTCGACCTACAGTGGCATTTGAATTTAAGCTGCCGGACATTGGCGAAGGCATTCACGAAGGTGAGATCGTCAAATGGTTCGTCAAGCCGGGCGATGAAGTGAACGAGGACGACGTGTTGTGCGAAGTGCAAAACGACAAGGCGGTCGTCGAGATCCCGTCCCCAGTCAAGGGAAAAGTGCTTGAGATTCTCGTCCCGGAAGGAACGGTGGCGACGGTCGGGCAAACGCTCATTACGCTCGATGCGCCGGGCTATGAAAACATGACGTTTAAAGGGCAGGAGCACGAAAAAGAGGCGAAAAAAGAGGAAAAAGCGGAAACCGTGTCGAAAGAAGAAAACGTTGAGGCCGCTCCGGAAGCGCCGGCGGCGGAAGCCGACCCGAACCGTCGCGTCATCGCGATGCCATCTGTGCGCAAATATGCGCGTGAAAAAGGCGTCGATATCCGACTCGTCCAAGGCACAGGGAAAAACGGCCGCATTTTGAAAGAAGATATTGATGCCTTCCTCGCCGGCGGCGCGAAAGCCGCGGCTGAGCCGACTCCACAAGCGGCGGAAGAGAAAGCAGCGCCGCAAGCGGCGGCGAAACCGGTTGTGCCGGAAGGCGAATTCCCAGAAACGCGCGAGAAAATGAGCGGCATCCGTCGAGCGATCGCCAAGGCGATGGTGCATTCGAAACATACGGCCCCGCACGTGACGCTCATGGACGAAGTCGATGTGACGAAGCTTGTTGCTCACCGGAAAAAATTCAAGGCCATTGCCGCGGAAAAAGGCATCAAGCTGACGTTCTTGCCGTATGTCGTCAAATCGCTTGTTTCCGCGCTGCGTGAATATCCGGTGCTGAATACGTCGATCGACGATGCGACGGAGGAAATTATTCATAAGCATTACTACAACATCGGCATCGCCGCTGATACGGACCGCGGGTTGCTCGTGCCGGTCATTAAACATGCCGACCGGAAGCCGATTTTCGCGCTGGCGAAAGAAATCAACGAACTCGCTGAAAAAGCGCGTGAAGGCAAACTGATGCCAAACGAAATGAAAGGCGCATCGTGCACGATCACGAACATCGGCTCAGCCGGCGGGCAATGGTTTACGCCGGTCATCAACCATCCGGAAGTGGCGATTCTTGGCATCGGCCGCATTGCCGAAAAACCGATCGTCCGTGACGGCGAAATTGTCGCTGCTCCGGTCTTGGCGCTCTCTTTGAGCTTTGATCATCGGATGATCGACGGAGCGACGGCGCAAAAAGCACTCAACCATATCAAGCAGCTGTTAAGCGATCCAGAATTATTATTAATGGAGGCGTAAAACGATGGTAGTTGGCGATTTTGCAATTGAAACAGAAACGCTCGTCGTTGGCGCCGGCCCTGGCGGCTATGTCGCCGCCATCCGCGCCGCGCAGCTCGGCCAAAAAGTGACGATTGTGGAAAAAGGCAATTTGGGCGGCGTTTGCTTAAACGTCGGCTGCATCCCGTCCAAGGCGCTCATCTCGGCAAGCCATCGCTATGAGCAGGCGAAACATTCCGAAGAGATGGGCATCAAGGCGGAAAATGTCACCGTCGATTTTTCGAAAGTACAAGAATGGAAAGCGAGCATCGTCAAAAAATTGACGGGCGGCGTCGAAGGACTGCTTAAAGGCAACAAAGTCGACATCGTCAAGGGGGAAGCGTACTTCGTCGACGCCAATACGGTGCGTGTGGTCAACGGCGACAGCGCGCAGACGTATACGTTTAAAAACGCGATTCTGGCCACCGGTTCGCGCCCGATCGAGCTGCCGAACTTCAAGTTTTCCGGCCGCATTCTCGACTCGACCGGTGCGCTCAACCTCGGGGAAATCCCGAAATCGCTTGTTGTCATCGGCGGCGGCTACATCGGCATCGAACTCGGCACGGCTTACGCCAACTTCGGGACGAAAGTGACGATTCTTGAAGGGGCCGGTGAGATTTTATCCGGCTTTGAAAAGCAAATGGTGTCCATCATTAAGCGCCGTCTGAAGAACAAAGGGGTCGAAGTCGTGACGAACGCGCTCGCGAAAGGAGCTGAAGAGCGCGCAGATGGCGTGACGGTCACGTATGAGGCCAACGGCGAAACGAAAACGATCGACGCCGACTATGTGTTGGTGACGGTCGGCCGCCGGCCGAACACGGACGAGCTTGGTCTTGAACAAATCGGCATCAAAATGAACAACCGCGGCTTGATTGAAGTTGACCAACAATGCCGGACAAGCGTGCCGAACATTTTCGCCATCGGCGACATCGTCCCAGGACCAGCGCTTGCTCATAAAGCGTCGTATGAAGGGAAAGTGGCGGCGGAAGCCATCGCCGGCCATCCGTCGGTCGTCGATTACATCGCCATTCCGGCTGTCGTCTTCTCCGATCCGGAATGCGCCTCGGTCGGCTACTTTGAACAACAGGCGAAAGATGAAGGCATCGACGTCATTACGGCGAAATTCCCGTTTGCTGCCAACGGCCGCGCTCTGTCGCTCAACGATACGGACGGTTTCCTGAAGCTTGTCGTCCGCAAAGAAGACGGCGTCGTGATCGGAGCGCAAATCATCGGCCCGAACGCTTCGGATATGATCGCCGAGCTTGGGCTTGCCATCGAAGCCGGCATGACGGCGGAAGATATCGCGCTGACGATCCACGCCCACCCGACACTTGGCGAAATCGCCATGGAAGCGGCGGAAGTGGCGCTTGGCACGCCGATTCATATCATTGCGAAGTAATGGAAAATGAAGGTGCCCCAAACACAGCGGGGCACCTTTTTCTTGCGGCGCAATAAGCAAGGAACATCATCCAGAAGTAAGATGGTTGGTGGAAAGGAGACGAATCTGCGGCGGCAGCTGGATTGTACAGCTTTTTGTCCAAAGGAGCGGCCTGGCCCATTTCTTGTCCAATTTCCCATACTATTTTCCGCTCTCGTTTCATATCGTTATGGTAAAGAACAAGCGGGGGATGAAGTCGAGATGAAAGCTTACGTTGCGTTTTTGCTGCAAATGATGATTTGGAGCAGTTTTTCGTTGATCGAGTGGCTGTCAGGAAGGGATCGGCCGTTTTTCCGTGGGCTGATGCTGTGTGTCTTTATGTACATCGCGTTTTTGCTGGCGCGCCAGCTCGGCTTGGCGACGCGCAAGGCGGCGCTGACGACGCTTGGGACGGCGGCGGTGTATTTTGCCGGCCAGCATGTCATTTGGCAAGCCGTTCAATAAAAAAACAGCGGTCGAATGCCCGCTGTTTACGCGCCGCCAAACGCCATCGTCCGGCCGCTGAACAAGTGCAATTCACCGCCGAGCGTTTTCGCCAGCCATTTGCTGAATTCATTGGCCTTCCCTTTATCCCCATGCGTCGCCCCCGGCGGCAGCGTGACGTCAATGAATGTCTCTTCTCCAGCTGTCCGCACGGAAATCGCCATCCCTTTGTATAAACGGCCGTCGCCTTGCAAGTAGAGAACGGATTCGTGTTCGCGGATCGTATACGGGAAAGCGGCCTGTTCGTACGTCCAGCCAAGCTGTTCCCCTGTTTTTTTGAGCGCCATCCGGTAGCGTTCGAGCAGCTGTTTGACGTCCTCGGTTGTCATCGTTTTCCCTGCCGGCAGCTTTAGATAGGTGTTCATGTTTCTCGCCCCTCCCATGATTCGCATTGCGTCTTTATCATTTCTCGACAGAAGATCCCCACTTCCGTTTTGTTCAGGGTATAGCCCAAAAATAAGTGGGAGATGAATGGCAGGAAGTCCAGCCTACATCATCGAATTTTCCGAACAGTGGAGTAGTTCAAATTCATTGTACCATATGTCGCTAGACGATGGGTGGAAAAAAGAGCGATTGCAAAAAAATCCCCTTTTGATTAAATGTGATATACAAATTAGGATTGACAACCGAAATGTGATATATTATTATAAAGTCAACAACGGAATTTATCATCACAAAGGGGTTTTGGGGATGGGCACGATCGTATGTCAAACGTGTGAGGCGACGATTGCGTATTTCGAAGATGAAAAAGTGACAACGCTTTACGGCAAATGCGATTGCTGCGAACATGACAGCGAGGGCGGGGAAAAAGAATAAAACGGTCAAACCGGGGGAAGGAACGGATAAAGGCGTGCATGTGACTTGTCGACATGCGCGCCGTTTATTTTGGCCAAAAAAAGCACAAGCCAGACAAACCGGCTTGTGCGGTCAGCGGATCGGTTTGTATTCTTTAATGACGCGCAACGTCTGCAGCGTGTCGTCTTCCGGCCCTTGGACAGGAAGGCCGGCAGCCAAGTTCGTCTCAATATACTTCAAGTTTTCTTCCGTGATGATTTCGCCTGGAATAAAAATCGGAATGCCAGGCGGATACACCATCACAAATTCGGCGATGATTCGGCCGGCCGATTCGTGAAACGGCACGACTTCCGTTTCGGCGTAAAACGCATCGCGCGGCGTCAAGGCGAGCGCCGGGATGTCTGGAAGGAGCACTTTCGGCTTGACCCCTTTCTCTGCCTGATGGCTGAACTGCTTCGACAAGCGGCGGAGCGCTTCAACGAGCAGGCTCGCCTCCCGTTCGGTGTCGCCCGAGGTGATGATGCACAAAATGTTGTATAAATCGGAAAGCTCGACTTCAATGTTGTACGTTTCGCGCAGCCACCGTTCGACGTCATGGCCGGTCAGCCCGAGCTCTTTAACCGAAATGATGAGCTTTGTCGGATCGTAGTCGTACGTCGCTTCCGTACCTAAAATCTCTTCACCGACGCAGTACAAATATGGAATCTCGTTGATTTGCCGGCGCGTCCAGTCGGCGAGTCGAATGGCTTTGTCGATGAGTTCACGCCCTTTCGTCGCCAACTGTTTGCGGGCGACATCAAGCGAAGCGAGCAGCAAGTACGACGTTGAGGTCGTCGTCAGCATGCTTAAAATCGCCTGCACGTGTTTCGCGGAGACGAGTCCTTCGCGCACATTCAAAATCGAGCTTTGCGTCAGCGATCCGCCGAGCTTATGGACGCTTGTCGCCGCCATATCGGCGCCCGCTTGCATCGCTGAGAGCGGCAAGTCCTCATGAAAATGAATGTGCACGCCGTGCGCTTCGTCGACAAGCACTGGAACGTTGTACGAGTGGGCGATATCGACGATTTTTTTCAAATCGCCGGCAATGCCAAAGTACGTCGGGTTGATGACGAGCACCCCTTTGGCGTCCGGGTGCTGGCGGAGCGCTTTTTCCACTGCTTGCGGCGTGATGCCGTGAGAAATGCCAAGCTCCTTGTCGATTTCGGGATGAATGAAAATCGGCGTCGCTCCAGAAAAGACAATGGCCGACATGACCGATTTATGGACGTTGCGCGGCACGATGATTTTATCGCCCGGCCCGGCGACCGACATGACCATCGTCATGATGGCGCCGCTCGTTCCTTGCACTGAAAAAAACGTATAATCGGCGCCGAACGCTTCGGCAGCAAGCTCCTGCGCTCGCTTAATCATCCCCTTTGGATGGTGCAAGTCATCGAGCGGGCTGATGTTGATCAAATCAATCGCCAAGGCGTTGTCTCCGATGAATGCGCGAAACTCCGGATCCATGCCGGCCCCTTTTTTATGGCCGGGAATGTGAAATTGAACCGGATTTTTTTTCATATGCTCCAACAAACCGGTAAACAATGGTGTCTCGAGTTGCGACAATGGTTTTTCACACCTCTTTTAACTCGGAGAATAAAACAAAATGCATTATAGCATGGATTTTTCCGTTTGCAAAGAAGAAATGAATGGACGATGAAAAAGGAAAACGGGGGTTCAAAAGAGAATAAAAGAACAGCAAAAGGAAAAGGAGGCGTTTATCGTGAAATGGAAAACGAGGGTAACGGAATTGCTCGGTATTACATATCCGATCATTCAAGGGGGACTTGCCTACTTGGCGTACGCTGATTTGGCCGCAGCAGTCTCGAACGCCGGCGGGCTCGGACAAATTACGGCGATGTCGCTCGATGGCCCGGAGCAGCTGCGCGAGGAAATCCGCAAGGTGAAGGAAAAAACCGATCGACCGTTCGGCGTCAATTTCGCCATCGGCCAGCACGGCCGCCCGTTTGCTCATATGCTTGAAGCAGCGCTTGATGAGGGGGTGCCGGTCGTTTCGGTCACCGGCGGCAACCCAGCGCCGTTTTTTGAACAATTGAAAGGAACAAACGTGAAAAAGCTCGTGCTCGTCGCCGCCGTCCGCCAGGCAGTGAAAGCAGAGGAGCTCGGCGCTGATGCGGTGATGGTCGTCGGTCAGGAAGGGGGCGGGCATCTCGGCAAATACGATACTGGCACGTTCGTCCTCATTCCGAAAGTCGTTGACTCCGTATCGATCCCGGTCATCGCCTCGGGCGGCATCGCCGATGGACGCGGGTTGATGGCGGCATTGGCGCTTGGAGCGGAAGGGATTGAGATGGGAACGCGGTTTATCGCCACGAAAGAATGCGTTCATGCTCACCCCGCGTATAAAGAAATGATTCTCAACGCCACCGAAAACGATACGGTGATCATTAAACGGTCGCTCGGGGCGCCGGGGCGGGTGCTGGCCAACGCCTGGGCGGAAAAAATATTGGAAATCGAGCGCCAAGGCGGTACGTATGATGATTTAAAAGAATATATTAGCGGAGAAGCGAACCGGCGCTTCATTTACGAAGGAAAGGTGGACGAAGGATTCGCCTGGGCCGGGCAGGCGATCGGGCTCATTCACGACGTTCCGTCCGTCGCTGAGCTGTTTGCCCGCATGATTGAAGAGGCGGAACAAATTCGGCGCCGTTGGGCAAACTAACGGCGGAGGTGGAACAATGGGTTATTCCTATCCGTTTTCCTACGACTGGTCAACACAAGAAATCATTGATGTCATCAAATTTTTCACGGCGATCGAAACGGTCTATGAGCAGGGGATGAGGCGCGAGGAGCTGATGGATGTCTACCGTCGTTTCAAAGAGATCGTCCCATCGAAAAGCGAAGAAAACCGGCTGTATGCCGAATTTGAAAAAGAAAGCGGCTACTCGTCATATGCGGTCATGAAGCAGGCGAAAGAGGCCAAAAACGGCGATTGGATTCGCATCGAGCCACAAGGGAAGCGCGGTAGGTAAACGCACAAATTAGTTGCATACACCCCTTTTTCCACATAATATAATATAAAACAAAATGAAGCAGCACATTCGGTGACGGGCGCCGGAAGTTTAGCGGATGATAGGGAAAGGGGTGCGGACGAACATGAAAAAAACCGCCAATTCGCTGAAGCGGCCAGATGGAGACAAACGCATGGCGGTGTTGCGGCTCGAACTTGATTACGAATTAGCGACGCTGTACGAAGCTATGATGGAAAACGATGAAGAAAAGAAAAAAGAGTGCAAACGGCGGCTTGAAAAGCTGCGCCAAGAACTGATGCGCCTTCAAGTATGATCCTTATTCAAGGCGAACCATCTTTCCGGTTCGTTTTTTTCTTGAGCGGTGTCCGCCCCCTTTCCAGCTGCTATCCTATACATAACCGATGGCAGGAGGAATCAATATGGCAGAAAAATGGGAAGAGATCGACCGATACGCCCGGCAATGGATCGACGAAGCAGGAAAGCGCATCCGCGCCTCGTTTGCAAAACAGCTGACGGTGGAAGCGAAAGAGAACCCGAACGACTTAGTGACGAACGTTGACCGCGGCATTGAGCAGTTTTTCGCCGAGCACATCCGCCGCCAGTTCCCTAGTCACCGCCTGTTGGGAGAAGAAGGATTCGGCGACCGGATCGATGTCTTGGACGGCGTTGTTTGGGTGATTGACCCGATCGACGGCACGATGAATTTCGTTCATCAGCGGCGCCATTTTGCTGTATCGATCGGCATTTTTGAAGATGGCGTCGGGCAGCTCGGCTACGTGTATGACGTCGTGTTTGACGAACTGTATGCGGCGCAAAAAGGGCGGGGGCTATTTTTGAACGACGAGCCGCTCGGCCGCCTGCAGCCCGTGCCAGTGGCGGAGTCGATCATCGCCATCAACGGGACATGGCTCATGGAAAACAAGCGCCTCGACCATCGTCCGCTCATGAGGCTGGCGAAAGAGGCGCGCGGCACGCGCTCGTATGGTTCAGCGGCGCTTGAGCTCGCGTATGTTGCCGCCGGCCGTTTGGACGCCTACATTTCGCCGCGCCTGTCGCCGTGGGATTTCGCCGGCGGGATGATTTTGATTGAAGAAGCGGGCGGAATGGTGACGACCCTTGACGGGAAGCCGCTGGATCTGCTTGGCCGCAATTCGGTGCTTGCTGCGAAACCCGGGGTGCACGAAGAAATTTTGCGGCGCTATCTTCACTATTGATGAGGCGAGAAATCACGAAAACGGGGCTGACCCAAAACGCGAATGCGTTTTGGGATCAGCCCCCACTTTTTTGCCCCAAATATAGAAGAATCGCCCTTTTTTCTGGTAGAATAGAGTCACCGAAACCACTACCACCGAAAGAAGGGCGATTCTTTTATGAAACATGATCATATTTCCTTTAAAGAGTATACCATGGACAACCTCTCTTTGCCAAGCAACATCGCCGATCTCATTCCGCGGGATAACATGGCCCACGTGGTTCATGAGATGGTTGAACGCATCCCGATGGAGACGTTTCTTCCTTACTACAAAGGAGGGGGCACCTCCGCCTATCATCCGAAAATGATGACCAAAATTCTCCTTTACGCTTACACCCAAAAAATGTATCATGGCCGTGAGATTGCACGGCAGCTCGAAGTCCACCTTCCCCTCATGTGGCTAAGTGGATTTCAAAAGCCGGACTTCCGCTCCATCAATCGGTTTCGTTCGGAGCGGATGAAAGACCTGATTGACGACCTGTTCCGGGAAATGATCACGCTGCTCGTGGCCGACGGCTATGTCAAGATGGAAGACTATTTTGTGGATGGAACGAAAATTGAAGCGAATGCCAACCGGTACACCTTCGTTTGGCGCAAATCGGCTGAGAAGTACCAGGAGAAACTCCAAGCCAATGTCGATCGGCTGATTGCCCAGATCGAGGCGATCGTGGAAGAAGAAAAGGCGGAAGAAATCGACGCTTCGCCTGCCTTTACGTCAGAAGAAATCCGAAAGAAAACCGAGGAGTGGGAAAAACGGTTGGAGGCCGAGCCGGACAACCAACCGTTGAAGAAGGCCGTCAAGAAGATGAAGGAGGACTACTTGCCTCGCAGTGAAAAGTATGAACACCAACTCCATGTATGCGGGGATCGCAACAGCTATTCCAAGACCGATGTGGATGCCACCTTCATGCGGTTGAAGGAGGATCACATGCGAAACGGCCAGCTCAAGCCGGCCTATAACGTACAGGCGGGTTCTTCCGGCCAATTTATTTTGGGGTATTCCCTTCATCAGAGGCCGGGCGACACTCGTTGTCTTCTCCCGCATTTGGAGACCGTTCGAGAGAAGTACGGCGTGGAACCCGAACGTTTGATCGCTGACGCGGCCTATGGCTCGGAAGAGAACTACGTGAAGCTGGAAGAGAAGCACATATCGGCCTTGATCAAGTACCATACGTATGAGGAGGAGAACACGCGCAAGGTCAAGAAAAATCCGCATCATCAGCAGAATTGGACCTATGTGGAAGAAGAAGACGTTTGGATTTGCGCGAATGGGAAAAAGCTGGTTCGCACCGGAACTTCGAAACAGACCACGGAATCAGGATACACCTCGGTCACCCGACACTACCAATGCCATGAATGCGAAGGATGTCCGTTCCGTTCGGCCTGCACGACTTCCAAGTATGGACGAACCACGCAATGGAACCCCGTCTATCATGAACAAAAACAGAAAGCCCGCGAACGGCTGGAGAGTGAAGAAGGGCAAGCCCGATACCGCCAACGCAAAACCGACATTGAGAGTGTGTTTGGGCAAATCAAACAAAATCGCGGGTTTCGTCGCTTTGTCCTGCGAGGCCTCCAAAAAGTTTCCATCGAATGGGGGCTGATTTGTGCTGCCCACAATCTTCTCAAAAAAGCCGCTAGGGACAAGCAATTGTCCTTGGTGGCGTAAATCAGGGGGGTGAACAGAGTCGGAATTTTCTTCCGTTTGGTAAAATATACAAAAACCAAAGAGGGCTGACTCCAAAAGTCCGCTTTTTGGCGGACTTTTGGGTCAGCCCCGTTTTTTAGCGCGTCCGTTTTTTATGGGCGAACCCGGCGCCCATGGCGGCGATGAAGATGAGCGTGGAAGCGGCGATGCCGATCAAACTTTGCTCGGCGATGAAGACGCCGATCGCCATGATGGCGGCGACGGCAAGAATGGCGAGCAACAGCGGTACAGGCTCGATCCGTTTCATTGGGTTGACTCCTTTCTGGCAAAGTGGGCGTCTTTTTCTAGTGTACCGGAAAACATGCCGATTTTCTATCGGTTGTGATATAATAGACAAGCAGTTTGCCGAACAGGAGTGACCGACATTGACGAACAAACGAATCGATCTTCGCAATATCGCGATCATCGCTCACGTCGACCATGGAAAAACGACGCTCGTTGACCAGCTGCTTCGGCAGTCGGGGACGTTCCGCGAAAACGAACAAGTCGAGGAGCGGGCGCTTGACCGCAACGATTTGGAGCGGGAGCGCGGCATTACGATTTTGGCAAAAAACACCGCTGTCTTGTATAAAGGAACGCGCATCAACATTTTGGATACGCCGGGACACGCTGATTTCGGCGGGGAAGTGGAGCGGATCATGCGCCTTGTCGACGGCGTCTTGCTTGTCGTCGATGCGTATGAAGGCTGCATGCCGCAAACGCGGTTCGTGCTGAAAAAGGCGCTTGAGCAGCAGCTTGTGCCGATCGTCGTCGTCAACAAAATCGACCGCGAATTCGCTCGGCCGGCGGAAGTCGTCGATGAGGTGATCGACCTGTTTATCGAACTCGGTGCTTCCGAGGAGCAGTTGGAGTTTCCTGTTGTATACACATCGGCGCTGCGCGGGACGGCAAGCCTCGATCCGGATCGCCAGGACGGCGATATGACCGTCTTGTTTGAAACGATCATCCGCCATATTCCTGCGCCGGCGGACAACCGCAACGAACCGTTGCAGTTTCAAGTGGCGCTGCTCGACTATAATGAATACGTCGGACGCATCGGCATCGGCCGCATTTTCCGCGGCACGATGAAAACAGGCCAGCAAGTCGCCCTCTTAAAGCGCGACGGTGCCGTCAAGATGTTTCGTGTCACGAAGCTGTTTGGTTTTATTGGGTTGAAGCGGATTGAGATTGAAGAAGCGCACGCTGGCGACATCGTCGCGGTCGCCGGGATGGAGGACATCAATGTCGGTGAAACGGTTTGCCCGCCCGATCATCAAGAGCCGCTGCCGCCGCTTCGCATCGATGAGCCGACGTTGAAAATGACGTTTCTCGTCAACAACAGCCCGTTTGCGGGACGCGAAGGCAAATACGTGACGGCGAGAAAGCTGGAGGAGCGGCTTCGCACCCAGCTGGAGACGGATGTCAGTCTGCGCGTTGAGCCGACCGAGTCGCCGGATGCGTGGATTGTCTCCGGCCGCGGGGAGCTTCATTTGGCGATTTTGATTGAAAGCATGCGCCGCGAAGGATACGAACTGCAAGTATCGAAGCCGGAAGTCATTCTAAAAGAGATTGACGGTGTCACGTGCGAGCCGATCGAGCGGGTCGTCATTGACATCCCGGAGGAATATACGGGAGCGATCATGGAGTCGCTCGGCAGCCGCAAGGGCGAGCTCGTCGATATGGTGCACGGCGACAACGGGCAAGTGCGTCTCGTCTTCCTTGTGCCGTCGCGTGGCTTGATCGGCTATCGGAGTGAATTTATGTCGTTGACGCGCGGATATGGCATTTTAAACCATTCGTTTGACCATTATGCCCCCGTGCAGCCTGGCGCAATCGGCGGCCGCCGCCAAGGGGTGCTCGTCTCGATGGAAACCGGAAAGGCGACGGCTTACAGCATCATGCAGCTTGAGGACCGCGGCACGATTTTTGTCGAGCCGGGCACTGAAGTGTACGAAGGGATGATCGTCGGCGAGCATAACCGTGAGAACGACCTGATTGTCAACATTTGCCGGGAAAAACATGTCACCAACATGCGCTCGTCGACGAAAGAACAGACGGTGACAATGAAAAAGCCGCGTCTGTTGACTCTCGAAGAAGCGCTTGAGTATTTGAACGATGACGAATATTGCGAAGTGACGCCAGCCTCGATCCGTCTGCGCAAAAAAATCTTGAATAAAAGCGAGCGTGAAAAGGCGGAGAAGAAAAAGAAAGCGGTTAGCGGTTGAGCAGGCGAAATAGCCGGAAACGCCATGCGCGCGTCTTTGGTTTGCGAACAATCGAAAACGCCTTGGAGAAGGGCGCTATTAGGATGAACGGGAGGGGAATGGTGTGAATGTGCTCGAACGGCTCACGTTTTTCGCCTCGCTTTATAAGGTGCACGACAATCCCGAGCGCGGTATGTGGCTATTGTATGTGACAGTGTTGTTGCTTGCCGCGCTTGTGTATCGGCTCGGCTTTGCCCGCCGCCTGCCGCTGTTGAAAAACGTCATCATTTACGTATTGCTGGCGCTCGGCTGCACGGTTTTGACTTTTTTTGCCGTCTTTTTGCCGGTGGCAGAAGGATTGGCCGTCGCCGCCCTCGTATTAATCATTTATAAAGTTCGCCTGAAGCAGGCGAAAGAGGGAGAAAAGTCATGAAATCCGTGCAAGACGCCCTTTATAACTGGCTGACGATCCACATCGTCGCCAAAGCCCGTCCGCACGATGCAGCGGCGCGCGATACGGCCTCGTTTTTCCGCGCCATCTTGGAAAATGACTTTGGTGTGACGGCCGTAGACGCCGTCAAAGATGAAACGAACGGGCAATACATCGTCGAATATGTGCGCGGCGGGGAAACGAAGGCGGCGTGTTTCCCGCTTGAGCTCGCTGAGGCGATGTGGCGGCAGATCGAAGCCGAACCGGAAAAGTATGGATGATGACAACCAAAACGGCGCGGAAAAGCGATCGCTCTTCCGCACCGTTTTTTTTTTTTTTTTTTTTGCGGGATCACCAATCATCGTCTGCGCGGCGGCCGCGATAGAAGCGGAACTTTCCTGTTGCCAGCCGCTGTTTCGTTTTTTCGGTGATGCGGTCGTGGCATTCGCGGCACATATACGTATGGATCGGGCGGTTGCGCAGCCGCTTGGCGAGCGGCGATTCATCGTCAATCGTATCGATTTGGTCGCAAAGCACGCATTTGACTCTCATTGTTCACCTCAATACATCCAAACGCGAAATCGCGGGTTGTTCTCCCGTTCCCATTATACCATATTTCCCGCCATCGTTTGTTGATTCAAATGCATTTCACTCCCGTTGGCCTCGGAAATGAGCCGCGCTTTCTGTTCCATTATAACCACACAGAAACTGTCTATCGATTTAAATGTTCATTCGATTGCTTGTTTTGCTGTTCGTTCAGCTGCCGCTCCTCCCGTTCGTTCAGCTGTCCGTTGTTTTCTTGGGTCGGCTTCGGCGTCGTTTCAAACAAATCGCTTGGCACTTCCGGCATCACTCGTCCGACGATGTCGGCGATTTCGTTCATGAACGCTTGCACCGGCCTCCCCTCATCGATTTGCCGGCCGATGTTGCGCACGCGGGTGTAAAGATCCGGGTCGGTGACAATAATGGCGTTCGCACCGTACGGATCTTTTTGCAATGCTTCGGCGACGGAATATTTGATGGTGCTGACGCGCGAGGCATCCATATTGGCGCCGACGTCAATGCCGACGATGGCATATTTGCCGACGACGATCGCGGCGGCATTGTGAACGTTTGGAACACGGTCGGCGATTTCTGCAAGCTGGCGGGCGATCTCTTGCCCGGATTTGTTCTCGACGCGTTCATCGACCGTATTTTTGACGCGCACGAGCGAACGATTGGGCTCGTTCGCTTCATTATCGTTTCCAAATGTGCAACCGCTGAAAATCAAAAGGGGAAGGAAGAAAGCGGCGAGCCAGCAATTTCTCTTCATAATGGGCCACCTCGACTTTTTTTCTTTAGTTTGCAAATGTCCTTCTATCTTTATACATGTTTTCATATGTTGTATTACAGCTATTCCCATCCAACGGAAAAACGTGAAAAACTCACATGGGGGGAAGCGGAATTTGGGGGAAAAAATTTACGTGCTCGATACGAACGTGCTGTTGCAAGATCCGTATTCGATTTTCGCGTTTGAGGATAATGAGGTCGTCATTCCGGCGGTCGTGCTTGAGGAAGTGGATTCGAAAAAGCGTTATATGGATGAAATTGGGAGGAATGCCCGCCAAGTGTCAAAGCTCATCGACCGTCTGCGCGAAAACGGCAAGCTGCATGAAAAAATTCCGCTTGAAAACGGAGGGGCGCTGCGCATTGAGTTGAACCATCGTTCGTTTCATCAACTGCAAGAAATTTTTGTCGAAAAAACAAATGACAACCGCATTTTGGCGGTGGCGAAAAATTTATCGCTTGAAGAGCAGGCGAAGGAAGATGGGCGCTCCGTCATTTTGGTGAGCAAAGATGCGCTCGTGCGCGTCAAAGCGGATGCCATCGGGCTGCAGGCAGAAGACTTTTTAAGCGACCGCGTCGTTGATGTCGACCATATTTACAGCGGATTTTTGGAGCTGTACATAGGAAAGGACCACCTGCAGCGATTTTACGACAAAGGGGAGCTCGTGCTCGCCGATATCGCCGACCACCCGTTTTATCCGAACCAGTTCATCATCATGAAAGACGCGTTTGGCAGCTCGGCGTCAGCGATTGGCATTGTCGACCAAAATGGAAAAAAAGTGAAAAAGCTCATCTTCCATTACGAACATATATGGGGCATTCGCCCGCGCAACGTGCAGCAGACGATGGCGTTTGAGCTTCTCATGCGCGACGACATTCCGCTTGTGACGCTAATCGGCAAAGCCGGGACGGGCAAGACGCTGCTTGCCCTTGCCGCCGGGTTGATGCAAACGGAAGATTTGCGCACATACAAAAAATTGCTCGTCGCTCGGCCGATTGTGCCGATGGGGAAAGATCTCGGCTTTCTGCCAGGGGAAAAGGAAGAAAAACTGCGCCCGTGGATGCAGCCGATTTTTGACAACTTGGAATACTTGTTCAACACGAAAAAACCGGGGGAACTCGATGCGATTTTAGCCGGCATGAGCTCGATTGAAGTCGAGGCGCTTACGTACATCCGCGGCCGGAGCCTCCCGGAGCAGTTTATCATCATCGATGAGGCGCAAAATTTAACGAAGCATGAAGTGAAGACGATTTTGACGCGCGTCGGGGAGAAAAGCAAAATCATTTTAATGGGCGACCCGGAACAGATCGACCACCCGTATTTGGATGAATATAACAACGGGTTGACGTACGTCGTCGAAAAGTTTAAAGACCAAAAAATCGCCGGCCATATCCGACTCGTCAAAGGGGAGCGTTCGGCGCTCGCCCAGCTTGCCGCTGATTTGCTGTAGCTAGGCGTTCCTTAGAGCATCCGCCGTCCAAGAAAGAACGGGTGCCAGGCGCGCGGCCCGATGCCGCGAACGTTTCTAAAGGCGCCCGCCGCCCGGGGCGCTGTGGAAAACATCTAGGTTCAAAGCGCTTGAGGCGGCTGAAGGCGTAAAAAGCTCAAACACCGGGGGCTGACCCAAAACGCGAATGCGTTTTGGGATCAGCCCCCACTTTTTTGCCCCAAATATAGAAGAATCGCCCTTTTTTCTGGTAGAATAGAGTCACCGAAACCACTACCACCGAAAGAAGGGCGATTCTTTTATGAAACATGATCATATTTCCTTTAAAGAGTATACCATGGACAACCTCTCTTTGCCAAGCAACATCGCCGATCTCATTCCGCGGGATAACATGGCCCACGTGGTTCATGAGATGGTTGAACGCATCCCGATGGAGACGTTTCTTCCTTACTACAAAGGAGGGGGCACCTCCGCCTATCATCCGAAAATGATGACCAAAATTCTCCTTTACGCTTACACCCAAAAAATGTATCATGGCCGTGAGATTGCACGGCAGCTCGAAGTCCACCTTCCCCTCATGTGGCTAAGTGGATTTCAAAAGCCGGACTTCCGCTCCATCAATCGGTTTCGTTCGGAGCGGATGAAAGACCTGATTGAMGACCTGTT
>NZ_MVKA01000055.1:0-10958 GCF_002042905.1 Geobacillus sp. LEMMY01 | reverse complement strand
ACATCTTGCGTTACTATGCCCAGCGTTGGACAATCGAATGCTTTTTCCGACAGGCGAAAGATCAACTGAAGCTGGATGGATACCGCGTCCGCCACATTCGGGCGGTGAAACGGTATTGGGCGGTGGTGCTCTTGGCCTGCGTGTACAGCATAGCGGAATCCCAGCAAGACCTCTCCACCGGATTGGAGCTTCTTCGATCGCGGAAAGGCCACAGCGTCGTCGAGTTCATTTATAACGCCGCGAAGCAAGAGATTCCCATTGATGTGATCAAAAAACAGCTCCATGTCGCCTAAGGGGTTCCCTGTTTGTCTCTCTAACCATGGAAATTATTGTAATGAAAAATGCTCATCTACAGTTATATAGATGCAATTTGAAGCTTTACCATTTGCAGCTTTTACCGAGTATTTGATCGACTGTCGGGCGACCGAACAACGCCGCTTCCAGACCCATATATGGGTCTGTGAAGCAGGCGGTTGTTCGGTCCTCCGTCACGCCTTGGCGTGACGGAGGCAAGCCTGTGGCTTGCCTTCGACAGTCGAAAATAGACAAACCGCTTTTCCGTCAAGGAGATGTTAAACTTCTTCGTCGCATCTATATAGATGTTTTGCCTGCTCATTTGTTTCATTGCCGATTTTGGGTAAAATTAGAAATGGAAAGGTGACATCCAAAGGAGGAGAATGGAATGAACGTGCGGATTGAACGCGATTCGCTCGGCGAGGTGCGGGTGCCGGCCGACAAGTACTGGGGGGCGCAGACGGAGCGGAGCCGGCAAAACTTCCGCATCGGCAAAGAAACGATGCCGCTTGAACTCATTTACGCCTATGCCGAGTTGAAAAAAGCGGCGGCCATCGTCAACCACCGAGCCGGGAAACTGAGCGAAGCGAAGCAGCGGGCGATTGTGGCCGCGTGCGAGGAAATTTTGGCGGGCCAATGGGATGACCATTTTCCGCTCGTCGTCTGGCAGACGGGAAGCGGCACGCAGACGAACATGAACGTCAATGAAGTCGTGGCGAGACGGGCGAGCGAGCTGCTGGATGAGGGGGAAGAGCGCATTCACCCGAATGATGATGTGAACATGTCGCAAAGCTCGAACGACACATTCCCAACTGTGATGCATATCGCTATATACACGAAAATCCAAACGCACCTCCTGCCAGCGCTTGATGGCTTGATCGGGACATTCGCGACCAAAGAACGCCAATATGGGAAGACGATCAAAATCGGGCGCACCCACTTGCAAGATGCGACGCCGCTCACATTTGGACAAGAGATTTCCGGCTGGCGGGCGATGCTTGACAAAAGCAAGGCGATGATCATGGAGGCGAGTGAGAAGCTGCTTGATTTGGCGATCGGCGGCACGGCGGTCGGCACAGGGCTCAATGCGCCGCCGGCGTTTGGCGAACAAGTCGCCAAACAGCTGCAAGCGCAAACCGGCTACCCATTCCGCTCGGCAGCAAACAAATTCCACGCGTTGACCAGCCATGACGAGATTGTTTACGTCCACGGAGCGTTGAAAGCGCTCGCCGCCGATTTGATGAAAATCGCCAACGACATTCGCTGGCTGGCGAGCGGGCCGCGCTCCGGGCTCGGGGAGATCACGATTCCAGCCAATGAACCCGGAAGCTCGATCATGCCGGGGAAAGTGAATCCGACGCAAAGCGAAGCGATGACGATGGTCGCTGTGCAAGTGTTCGGCAATGACGCCACGATCGGCTTTGCGGCGAGCCAAGGCAACTTCCAATTAAATGTGTTCAAGCCGGTCATCGCCTATAACGCCATTCAGTCCGTGCAGCTGCTCGGCGATGCGATCCGTTCGTTTGATGAACGGTGCGCCCAAGGGCTGGAGGCGAACGAAGCGAAAATGAAAGAATACGTGGACCGCTCACTCATGCTCGTGACGGCGTTAAGCCCGCATATCGGCTACGACCGGGCGGCGGAAATCGCCAAGCTCGCCCATCGCGAAGGGTTGACGCTCAAGGAAGCGGCGTTGAAAACCGGGTATGTCACGGCGGAGCAGTACGAGGAATGGGTGAGACCGGAGAAGATGATTTAAGGGAAAGGCGCTCATCCCGCTTCCGTGGGATGGGCGTTTTCATTTTTGATTTCTCTTTTGATTTCTCCCTTTTTCTCCTTCCCCTTTGTTGCAAATCCATTCCAAAAGTTGTGTATATTCGATATTATATTAATAGTATAAACTAGATAGTGCCTACCCCTAAAAGTCCCATTGATCACCATAAAAGGAGTTTGATGTCATGACGATCAACGAACCGTTGCTTTCCCCGCTTGAGCAAGTTGTCCGCAATATTGAACAAGTCATTGTCGGAAAACGCAATGTCATTGTGCTCAGTTTAACGGCACTGTTGGCCAAGGGCCATGTGTTGCTTGAAGATGTGCCGGGCGTCGGCAAGACGATGCTTGTGCGCGCGCTGGCGAAATCGTTCAGCGCCGAGCTGAAACGGATTCAATTTACGCCGGATTTGTTGCCGAGCGATGTGATCGGCGTTTCCGTCTATAATCCAAAAGAACGGCAGTTTGAGTACAAGCCCGGCCCGATTGTCGCCCATATTGTGTTGGCTGATGAGATTAACCGGACGTCGCCGAAAACGCAGTCGGCGCTGCTTGAGGCGATGGAAGAAGGAAGTGTGACGGTGGATGGTGTCACGCGGGCGCTGCCGCAGCCGTTTTTTGTGATGGCGACGCAAAACCCGATTGAATATGAAGGAACGTATCCGCTTCCTGAGGCCCAGCTTGACCGGTTTTTGTTGAAATTGCATATGGGCTATCCGTCCCCTGACGAGGAAATCGAAATGTTAAACCGTCTAGAAAAGACGGCACCGCTGGCGGAGATCGGCCCGGTGATGTCGCTTGATGAATTGCTTGCGCTGCAACGAAAGGTAGCCGACGTGCATGTGAGCGATACCGTGAAACGATATATCGTCGATCTCATCCAACAAAGCCGTCAGCATGAAGCGGTTTATTTAGGCGTGAGTCCGCGCGGGTCGGTCGCCTTGATGAAAGCGGCGCAGGCGTACGCGTTCATCCATGGCCGCGATTTTGTCATCCCCGATGATGTGCAGCAGCTCGCTCCCTATGTGCTCGCCCACCGCCTGCTCGTCCGGCCGGAGGCGAAATGGGACAAGTTTGATGCGGAAACCATCATCGGACAGCTCATTGCCCGCACGCCGGTGCCGGTGCCAGGGCGGCGATGAGCATGAGAGGAAAATGGAATGGCCGACGATGGCCCGCTTTTCTTCGCCTGTTGCTTTTGGCGGCTGTCTTGTTTTCGTACGCCATGTTTCAAGGTGGATTTGTCAGCTGGTTTTTGTTTTACAGCTTTTTGCCGTTCGGTTTGTATGCGTTCTTGGTCGCGATGTATCCGCTTCGGCGCGCGGCGGTAAGCCGGACGGTGCCGGCGCGGCGCTACCATGCGGGTGAATCGATTCCGGTGATGGTTCGTATCGAGTTGCCGTGGGCGGTTCCGCTGGCGGCGCTTGCTGTTGCTGAGGAAGGGCGGAAGCACGGAGGAGCGATGATTGCTTGGCCGTTTCGCCGCCACCTTTCTTGTACATGGTTGCTTTCCTTGCCGCGCGGCCGTCATCAATTGGAAGCTGTTCGCTTGGAAGCGCGCGATGTCTTTGGCTGGGTGAACAAAACGGCATCGTTTTATGCCCCGTGCACGGTCATCGTCTATCCACGTTATATCGAATGGCCGTCCGAGATGGTGCGCGAATGGTTTGCCCAAGGAAAAGCTGCGCGCACGCTTGCCTATCGCCGCGATATGGCCGTGGCGGCCGGCGCCCGTGGATACGTGCCTGGGGACAAAATGTCGTGGGTGCATTGGAAGGCGTCAGCGCGCAGACAGGAACTGATGACCAAAGAGTTTGATGAACAGCGCAATGACGATTGGATCGTTGTGCTCGACGGCGCCGCGTCTCCATGGTTTGAGGAGCTTGTCACGTTAGCGGCTTCCGTATCGAAGGCGTTGATGGATGAAGGGGTGCCGGTCGGGCTGATCGTTGCTGGAAGAGAGTGTTCTTTCTTAGCGCCGCGCCGTCATGACGGACAGTGGCAGTCGATTCTTCTTCGGTTGGCGGAAGTGGACGTCGGCGGCCAAGAGCCGCTCGCGCATGTTTTAGCTGAGGAGGCGAACTGGAGGACGGCTGCTGGTTGCATCATTGTGACGTCCGCGTTGTCCGCCCAGTTGGCCGGGCAGCTGCGAGCAATGGCACCAAAACGCCATATTGTTCTGTATGTTGTCAACCATGAATGGGGAGAGGACGAGCGGAACTGGGCGGACAGGCTTCGCCGCAGCGGAGTGTACGTATCGCGCATTGACCCGCAGGTGTTGCAAACCGTCCGGCAAGGAGGAGGAGATGGATGAGACCGTTAAGGGCAAACATGTTATCTACCGTGCTGCCTAACGCCCTAGCCGCTTGGCTGCTCACGGAATGGCTTTGGCCGTTAGAGGCCGTCACCGATACAGCGCATATAGGCGTGTTTGTATCATTTGTCGCCCTTTGTTTCGGACTTCATTTGCTCCGTGTTCCCATATGGCTTTCCGCGCTCGGGAAAATGGTTTATATATGGTGGGCGCTTTCTCGTTTATTTTCTTTTGCTTCGATCGCCGCTTTGCCTCATGCGCTTTGGCGGGATAGCATCGTCTGGTTGTTGGGCGATCGGTCTTCTATGCCGAGCGATGCGTTGCGCACCTTTGCCTTTTTTCTGCTGTTATGGGCCGTTTCGTTCCTGTTGCATTGGCTTATTGTACGGCGGAACCGGTGGTTTGTCCCATACGCGTTGACGGTTGGGTATATCGCTGTGCTTGATACGTTTCTGCCATATAGCGGCAACGGGGCGATCCTTCGTCTTGTTGCGCTCGGCTTTTTTGCTTTCGTTTGGCTCCAGGGCGAAGAGCTGCAGGCAAAAGCGCCGTCTTTTCGCATCGGAAAGTGGCGGGCGGCTGCTCTATTCATTCCCGCCGTCGCTCTTGCGGCTGGGTATGCCGGTCCGAAGCTGCCGCCGCAATGGCCGGATCCGGTGGCGTTTATTCACAGCTATGGCGCTACCTCGGAGCAGGAGTCCGATAACCGACCCGCCGCCGGCGTAAAGAAAATTGGCTACGGACAAAACGATT
Organism: Geobacillus sp. LEMMY01; assembly: GCF_002042905.1. Taxonomy (NCBI): domain Bacteria; kingdom Bacillati; phylum Bacillota; class Bacilli; order Caryophanales; family Anoxybacillaceae; genus Geobacillus; species Geobacillus sp. LEMMY01. Next base: position 5,824 of record NZ_MVKA01000055.1, on the reverse strand, counting down.
CGCGCCTCGGCGGGCCGTTTATCGCTGATGATACCGTCGTTTTCATTGCCAAAGACCAAGGCCGTCATTATTGGCGCGTCGAAACGAAAGACATTTACACGGGAAAAGGGTGGGAAGCGTTCCAAAGCGAACAAGTCCAGTCGTTTGGAAACGGGGAGCTGATTAGGTATGAATGGTGGAGCGACAAAGTCAAGACGGTCGAGCAGACGGCGGAAATCACCCGCCAAGACCAGGCGTTTCATCTCGTCTATCCGCTCGGCTTGCAACAGGTGCAAACGTCTGACCATATCGTCTACCGCATGCATATGGCGACGGAAAAAATTTATACGACCGATCAAAACGCCAACGCCCTTCCGATCCGTCAGTATATGCTGACGTATATGGAGCCAGATTTTCCGATTGAGGCATTGCGCGCCGCGCCCCCTGTCCAAGACCCGCCCTTTTTGAAACGCTATACGCAATTGCCAGAGACGCTTCCGCAGCGGGTTCGCGAGTTGGCAAAGCAAATTACCGATGGAAAAGAAACCGTGTACGACAAGGTAAAAGCGATCGAGCAATACTTTCATCTGAACGGATACACGTACGAAACGACGGACGTCGCTGTTCCCGGGCCTGGCCAAGATTACGTCGACCAGTTTTTATTTGAGACGAAGCAAGGGTATTGCGACAATTTTTCCACCTCGATGGCGGTGCTCGTCCGCACACTGGGCATTCCAGCGCGCTGGGTGAAAGGGTACACATCCGGACGGTTGGTTGGGGAGCAAGACGGGCAATCGGTTTATGAAGTGCGCAACAACGACGCCCATTCATGGGTCGAGGTGTATTTTGAAGGCATCGGTTGGGTGCCATTTGAGCCGACGCAAGGGTTTGTCAATCCGTATGCGTTCTCGCTTGCCGCTTCGAATCCAGAGGAGCCAGAACCACAGCCGCAGCCGGAAGAACGGGAAACGCCGCGTGTGCCGCTTGATCAATTACTTGAGCAATCTTCGACGGCACAGGCGGAGCATTGGTGGGAGAAGCTGGCGGATGTTTGGTCGTGGAAAACGGGGCTGACTACGCTGGTCGTGTTGGCCGTGTTGGGCGGAGCGGCCTATGCGACAAGGCGGAAATGGTGGCCGCGCTTTACGCTGTTTCGGTTCCGCCGCCGGAAGCTTGATGGGGCCGCCTGGCTCATTTCTGCGTACGGGGCGCTTCTTCGTCATTTGCAAGATTATGGACTTAAGCGTCGGCCGCATGAAACGCTGCGTCAATACGCCGCCGAAGTGGATCGCCTGTTTGAAACAGATGAAATGAATCGGTTGACGAAACTATATGAACGCGCCGTATACGGAACGGGAATCAAGGAAGCCAATGTCCGTGAAGCGGTGAAATTGTGGGAAAATTTAATAAAAAGGACGATCTCTTGACCGCCTGCCGTCAAGTTGATAGAATGAACTCAAATTTGCATACGGACAGACGAAAGCCCTTCATATAAGCGCAAGAATATGGCTTGCGCGTCTCTACCGGGCCGCCGTAAACGGCCCGACTATGAAGGCAGAAGACGCTGCTATTCTGCCTTCATCCATGTTTTGGGCAATGGCAGCGTTATTTTTTTGACGGGGTGGAAAACATGAACCAAGAAATGATCGTCGTCTTGGACTTTGGCAGTCAATATAACCAGCTGATTACCCGCCGCATCCGTGAGTTTGGCGTCTACAGCGAACTGCATCCGCACACGATCCGTGCTGAGGAAATCCGTGCGCTGAACGCCAAAGGAATCATTTTCTCGGGCGGTCCAAACAGCGTGTATGATGAACAAGCGTTTACATGCGACCCAGCGATTTTTGAGTTGGGGCTGCCGATTTTAGGGATTTGCTACGGGATGCAGCTGATGGCGCATCATTTAGGAGGTAAGGTGGAAAAAGCGGTGCACCGTGAATACGGCAAAGCGCTCATCCAAGTCAAAAACGACTCGCTGCTCTTTCATGGGTTGCCGAACGAGCAAGTCGTTTGGATGAGCCACGGCGATTTGGTGACCGCTCCGCCGGCTGGTTTCGCTGTCGATGCGACGAGCCCTTCGTGCCCGATTGCTGCGATGAGTGACGAACGGCGAAAATGGTATGGGGTGCAATTCCATCCAGAAGTGCGCCACTCGGTATACGGCAATGATCTATTGAAGAAATTTGTCTTTGAGGTATGCGGCTGCCGGGGCGACTGGACGATGGAAAACTTTATTGATGAGCAGGTGCGCCGCATCCGCGAACAAGTGGGCGGAAAAAAAGTGCTGTGCGCCTTAAGCGGCGGAGTCGATTCGTCGGTCGCTGCCGTTTTGGTGCACCGCGCCATTGGCGATCAACTTACTTGTATTTTCGTCGACCATGGCCTTTTGCGCAAAGGTGAAGCCGAAAGTGTCATGAAGACGTTCCGTGAGCAGTTCCAGATGAATGTCATTAAAGTCGATGCGAAAGACCGCTTTTTGGCGAAACTCAAAGGGGTCACGGACCCGGAACAAAAGCGGAAAATCATTGGCAACGAATTTATTTACGTGTTTGACGATGAAGCGGCGAAACTTGAAGGCATCGAATTTTTAGTGCAGGGCACGCTTTACACGGATATTATTGAAAGCGGCACAGCAACGGCGCAAACGATCAAGTCGCACCACAATGTCGGCGGGCTTCCGGAAGACATGAAATTTGAATTGATCGAGCCGCTCAATACACTGTTTAAAGACGAAGTGCGCGCCCTCGGAACGCAACTAGGAATCCCAGACGAAATCGTTTGGCGCCAGCCGTTCCCGGGGCCGGGGCTTGGCATCCGCGTTCTTGGAGAAGTGACGGAAGAAAAATTGGAAATCGTTCGCGAATCAGACGCCATTTTGCGCGAAGAAGTGAAAAAAGCTGGGTTGGACCGCGAAATTTGGCAATACTTCACCGTCCTTCCCGACATTCGCAGCGTTGGGGTGATGGGGGATGCCCGCACGTACGACTATACGGTTGCCATTCGTGCGGTGACGTCAGTCGATGGAATGACCGCTGATTGGGTGCGCATCCCGTGGGATGTGCTCGAGCGGATTTCAACCCGCATCGTCAACGAAGTGCCGCATGTCAACCGCGTCGTCTACGATATTACAAGCAAGCCGCCGGCGACGATCGAGTGGGAATAAAAACGAACAAAAGACGGGCATTTCCAAAGAAATGTTCGTCTTTTTTCTTGACAAGCAACCGACAGGCTGATACAATAGCCGTGGAATCATGAATATTGTCGAATTCCGTCGTATAATCCCGGGAATATGGCTCGGGAGTTTCTACCAAGCTACCGTAAATAGCTTGACTACGAGGGATGCGGGATAGGAGAGTGCTTGTTTGTCCTCTCTCTGTTCGTCATTCCTTCCTAGTCAACGCTTCTGGTAGCTGCTAGAAGCGTTTTTTATTTTATGTATAGGAGGGGGCAGACGTGAGAAAGTACTTCCAATTTGATGAGCTTGGCACGAACTATCGGACGGAGATCATCGCTGGGCTGACAACGTTTTTGTCGATGGCGTACATTTTGTTCGTCAACCCGTTTACCTTGTCGCTCGGCGCTGTGAAAGATTTTCCTGATGAACTGCGCATTGACCAAGGAGCGGTGTTTGTCGCTACCGCCTTGGCGGCGGCGTACGGATCGATTTTGATGGGAGTGTTGGCCCGCTATCCAATCGCCTTGGCGCCTGGGATGGGGCTGAATGCCTTTTTCGCCTTCACCGTCGTGCTGCATATGGGCATTCCGTGGCAAACGGCGCTCGCCGGGGTGTTCGTCTCCGGGGTGATTTTTACAGTTTTAACATTGACGGGTATCCGGGAAAAAATTATTGATGCCATTCCGGTGGAGTTGAAATACGCTGTCGGTGCCGGGATCGGGCTGTTCATCACGTTCATCGGCTTGCAAAACGCTGGCATCATCGTCAATAACGACGCGACGTTAGTCGGATTGAGCGATTTGAAAGACGGCAATACACTGCTTGCCATTTTCGGTTTGTTCATCACCGTCGTGTTAATGGTGAAAAAAGTGAATGGCGGCGTCTTTTACGGTATGGTTATTACGGCAATTGTCGGCATGATTTTTGGTTTGATCAAAGTGCCGCATCAAATTGTCGGCGCTATTCCGGATATTTCGCCAACCTTCGGTGTGGCGATCAAACATTTGCCGGACATTTTCTCGTGGAAAATGCTCGGTGTTGTCTTGACGTTCTTTATTGTCGACTTTTTCGATGCGACCGGGACGCTCTTGGCTGTCGCCAACCAAGCCGGGTTGTTGAAAAACAATAAACTGCCGCGCGCCGGCAAAGCGCTGCTCGTCGATGCGACAGCGGTGATGGTTGGGGCGGTGTTCGGCACATCGACAACGACGTCGTACATCGAATCGTCGGCCGGCGTCGCCGCCGGAGGGCGCTCCGGGTTTTCCGCGGTCGTGACGGGGATTTTGTTCCTGCTGGCGTTGTTCTTCTCGCCGCTGTTAAGCGTCATCACCGCACCGGTCACCGCGCCGGCCTTGATTATCGTCGGAGTGCTGATGGCATCATCGATCGGCGAGATTGACTGGAAGAAGTTCGAAGTCGCCGTGCCGGCGTTCTTCACGCTCATCACGATGCCGCTTTCCTACAGCATCGCCACCGGCATCGCCGTCGGCTTCATCTTCTACCCGATCACGATGATTTTAAAAGGACGCGCCAAAGACGTGCATCCGCTGTTATATGTGCTGTTTGTCGTCTTTATCTGTTACTTCATCTTTTTGCGGGAATAGTGATGGAGACGGGAGACTGTTCCAAAAGGCCGGTTGGATGGCCTTTCGGGGCAGTCTTTTTTGTATGTCCTAAAAGACTGGTGATTTAAGGGAAAAAGAGCTCAAAACCAACTCTTCTCAATTTGAGAGGACTTGAAAAATCAATTCTTCTCGCGGCTGATCGGGTCGAGGGCGCTGAACGGCTCATCCATTAAAATGATGTCCGGTTCAGCGGCCAGGGCGCGGACGACGTCGACGCGCCGCTGCTGCCCGCTGCTCAGCTCCGACGGATAGCGGTGCTTGAACGTCGCCGGATCCAATCCGACGAGTTCAAGCAACTCATCGACCCGCTTTTCATAGGCGTGTTTTTCCCATTTTCCCACCTCTAAGCGTGAGCGTAGGTGGGAGAGCGTTCAAATAGTTGACATATAGAAAACTGGGTGATATATTATTAGAGCCGCTTCGATGCGGCGAAAAAAAGCAAAAAACGTGTTGACAAAAATAAAAAAAGATGATATATTACAAGAGTCGCTTTCGAGGAGGTAAGTTCCTCGAACGAAGAAAGGATAGCTCGTTCCTTGAAAACTGAACGAAACGAAGCGCAATAGAAAAGCTGAGGCGCCGTAATTTCGCCTAAAGGCAGCCCGCGTCCTGCGGGCAACGGCGAAATATCGCCATCCTGGCGATCTCAAAGCCAAATGTTCTTCACTCGCAGGGGTGCTTGCACCCCAAGGGGGAAGGTTATTTGGCAGAAGAGAGCTAGGCGCCGAAGCTGGACAATGCGAAAAGCTGATCAATTTTCTTTGGAGAGTTTGATCCTGGCTCAGGACGAACGCTGGCGGCGTGCCTAATACATGCAAGTCGAGCGGACTGGATTGGAGCTTGCTCTGATTCGGTCAGCGGCGGACGGGTGAGTAACACGTGGGCAACCTGCCCGCAAGACCGGGATAACTCCGGGAAACCGGAGCTAATACCGGATAACACCGAAGACCGCATGGTCTTYGGTTGAAAGGCGGCCTTTGGCTGTCACTTGCGGATGGGCCCGCGGCGCATTAGCTAGKTGGTGAGGTAACGGCTCACCAAGGCG
>NZ_MVKA01000070.1:0-2204 GCF_002042905.1 Geobacillus sp. LEMMY01 | reverse complement strand
GGGAACTCGATGAACGTTGCCGACAAGGCAGCCATCTAGGTGTCCGCAAAGCGGAAAATTTCATCCGGCGCCTAGAAAAGCGCAAGCAAGAAGCGCTTCTCTTCCTGCGAAAGAAAGAAGTGCCGTTTGACAATAACCAAGCCGAACGCGATTTACGGATGGTGAAAGTCAAACAAAAAATCTCTGGAACGTTTCGTCAGGAAGACGATGCCGAGGCTTTCTGTGTCATCCGCAGCGTCGTTTCCACCCTGCAAAAACACGGAAAGCCGGTGTGGGAATCGTTGCAAAGACTTCTAAGCGGAGAGCCTCTTCAAACGATTCTCCATTCCTCCTAGGGCATTTTCGATACTGGGAATGCCCTATTGGTGCTGGATTCTGAAAATCTCGCTAGTACTGGGCTGAATAGATACCCTTTACATTACAGTTTCTCTTGGCGTACCTTTTCTTTCATTAATTAATAGCGAAGATAAGCTAGTAACTATACCCAAAGCACCTGCAATGAAGAAAAGATATTTTATATTGAAATAATCGACACTGATCCCAAAAATAAACTGGGCTACTGGCGTTGAAAGCATGGAAATCGCCATCATAATACTATTAACTCTTCCTAATAAATGAATAGGTACAGAACGTTGAACAAAAGTAGGTATAAGGACTCCTATAAAACCAGTAATTAAGCCAATTACAAAAACAAAGATCAGAATAATCAAAATATTTTGGGTGAAACATAGTGTTGCAATACCAGTAGCTTGTAAGAGAAAAGATATGTAAATCATCTTCAATTCAACCTTATGAATACTTTTGACTGAAAAGATTAAACCGGTTAACAAACTTCCCATTGACATCGATGAATAGATATATCCTAAATACTTAGCATCATCACTAACATTTTTAGCTAAAAAAGGGAACAATACATTAACCCCGTTCGCTCCAATATTTACAAAAAACATAGTTACAACCAAATAAAGAATCATTTTTTGTCTATTCAAAAAACCAAAACCAAATCTTAAATCTGAAAAGTAAGAAGTTTGATCATTATTATCGTTCATATTTTCAAGATGACTATTTTTAGAGTTAATAAGCAAAATTGAAAAAGTTGAAAATACATACGAGATAGAAATGGCTATCAAGGAATGTGCTATTGAGATTGAGTCAATCATCCAGGCAGCGATTAAAGGGCCCAAAATGATCGTTGTTCTTACAACAGTGAAGTATTGACTATTGAGACGACTCAAATATTCAGTAGCGACTAATCTTGGCTTGATTGATTCTGAGGCTGACCAATAAAAAGCATCAATCGCTCCAAACAACGTGGAGGCCATTATGAGAATTACAAAAGAGATAGTATGATCCCATAACAGAATAGCCAAAACTAACACAATGATAGCCCTTATCATGTCTGACAACCACAGAAACAACTTTGCCCCTATTCGATCAATAACTGGTCCGCAAAGAAGTCCGGCAATAAATCTCGACAAACCGAGGGAAAATAAAACTGCTCCCATCAAAAAACCTGATTGTAAAACATCAGCAATATACCAAGCTATAACAACACTGTATATGACATCTCCCAAGTTTGAAAGAAACGTTGCTATACAAAATTTTGTAGCGTTCAAAATGATCACCCTTAGAAAGATTGAGACTAGGCATGTAATGCACTTGTGAAACAAAATGAAAACATTAGTATAAGGGACATTTTAATATAAACTGTAGATGAGCAAATTCACTAACATAAATTGACAACCAAACAAAAAAGGAGACATGAACCCGACTCCTTGGTTAAAATAGATGTGCTAACCAACCATTCACAAGGAGGTTCATGTCTCATGAATAGATTAGCACATCATCAAGGAATCCACAAGTTTTTCTTCGCATTGGGGTTGGCATTGCATTTCTCGAAGCCGGTTCTGAAGCATCTCGTTCATATCGTCGATGCCTTGACCACCAAGGGATTCTCGGGAACGCTGACGGATCTCCATCACTGGAGTTTTCATCCCAATCATCGAACAACGCTCAGCCATTTTTTCACGAAAAGCCCTTGGGATGAAGAGACGTTGCTTCGCAAACTCCAGCAATGGATCCTTCATCGCATCAAGCGAATCGCCAAACGGGAGAATCAACCCCTTTTTGTTTCGATTGATGATACCAGTTGCCAAAAAACGAAGCCTTCGTCACGGGCKGCACACGCCATTCAAGGGGGTGGT
>NZ_MVKA01000067.1:0-3293 GCF_002042905.1 Geobacillus sp. LEMMY01 | reverse complement strand
GTCCTGGAGGCCGCAAGCTGACCCGGCCGACGGGACAGGCGATTTTTCAGCTGTTTCAATATGTGAACGTCGTCCTGTTCAAGCTGCCGGATGGGCGCATCCAACGCTCACTGGATCGCTCCCTCACCCCTGATCAGCGAAGGATTCTGCAGGGATTGGGCATGGATGAGAGCATCTACGTGTAACGTGATACGGAACGACCAGCGATGGCAAAAAAAGGATTGCCATCGCTCGTTGTGTTGGTCGGAAAGTTATTCTAAAAAACTAAATAAAAAATTCTTTCTTTCAACCCTGTTAGGGTGCGAAATGTGAGTTTCATAAAAGAATCGCCCTTCTTTCGGTGGTAGTGGTTTCGGTGACTCTATTCTACCAGAAAAAGGGCGATTCTTCTATTTTGGTGCCAAAAAAAGCGGGGCTGATCCAAAACGCACTCGCGTTTTGGGTCAGCCCCACAGAAAAGTATCTACAATTACATTAAAAATTCCATCAAAACGAAGGGAACAAAATCATATTGAAAAATTTGTTCTAGAGGAAACTCATTTACTAGCCCTTCATTATTAATAACCCCAAATTTCACTCGATATCCTTTTTCAATTTCTTTTAACAATTTATATAATTTTTCCGAATCTTTCTTCGAGCGGAGTTTATTAATTTCAAAAATGATAGTCTTTATCCTTTTAGACTGTATGAGTCCTTGCATCCCTAGAAAACAGTGATATTCTCCACCCTCTACATCTATTTTAATAAAATTAATCATCTCGCTTTCATCAATAAATGTATGGAGAAATGTGTCGAGTGCTATTGCTTTTACCCTATTTTCTTCCATTCCTTTATCTACTAGAAAGTAGTCATAATATTTCTTATCCGGCTGATGAATAGAAGCGTTGCCAGCAAATCGTTCCGTTGTGTAAAATGGTATTTCTCCCTCTTGACTGTAAACAGCACTATTAAACAATTTCACCCTGTCAGCTAGATAATTAATTGCTACATTGTCCATTAAAAGTGAATATACACTATGATTTGGCTCAAAGGCAATAACTTTGCCACTAGCCCCAACTCTAAAACCAGCCAATATTGTATAATAACCTATATTGGCGCCGACATCTACAAACGTATCTCCGTCTTTAATATTGTTTAAGAAAAACTTTGTAAGTGGCCCTTCTATTAATCCAAAAGTAACAAGGTCTGGCATTAAGCTCATATCCTTATTCGAGGTAATTAGTTTACCCCCCCAAACTGTCTTAATTAGCATTCTGTTATCCCCAATATACACTCCATGCATATTACTACCACCTATCGCCTCTGCTATTCTTTGAGTGTTTTTAACTTTATAACCAGCAATTCCTTTATAATATTCTAATAATCGCGATATGGTATTATCCCAATTAAATTTCTTTGAAGTTGATAGCCCGTTAATAATTAGTCTATTTTTGAGTTCATTATTTTTTAATATTTCTAACACTCTTTTTGAAAGCTCACATGAATCTCCAATAGGAGCGACCAAAGCATTATAATTGTCCACTGCATATTCACGCACCCCTGCATTTTCGGTGGTCACCACAGGGCAACCACACGCCATAGCTTCTAATACTGGCAGAGAAAAAGATTCATAATGAGATGCAGAAACAAATACTTTAGCTCCTCTATATAAATCAGCAATTTTACTTTGCGGAGGATTTACAAAGTATTGGTCTACCTCTTTTTTATACTCATTTGGGGGAGCAGACGGAGTTACCCAATATAAAAGTATATCACGGAATTCCATTTTCACCTTTTTATATGCTTCTATTATCTGATCCAAGCCTTTAAATTTTATTCTGGCATCCCCCATCATTAATATATATGGGGGAAACTGATTGATTTCATTGTTTTTTGTATTAAATATCGAACTATCGATAGCGTTATGAATAACTGTTGCTTCCCTTTTATAAATTGTTTTAATAATATTAGCTGCCTGATTGGATACTGTATAAATAAATTTAGGTAGCTGATATTGTTGATATATAAAATTTTTTAAATTCTCATCCATATTTTCATAGTCAAATAAATGAAAGTCCCCTTGTTCAAAATAAACTACAGGCGCAATCTTTGTCTCTATACAAGTTTGTATATGATCCCAGTAAGTCGCCACAATCACATCACATTTTGGAATACCCTTTGAAAGTTCCATATCAAAGGGCACTTCGATATAATCTGCTTCTACTGGATACCATTTTGGCTTAGGATAATGACACACAAGAGAAACCTTTATTCCAGATTTTACAAGCCTATTGGCATGTTCGAGTATTATCTTCACCCCCCCGCATATTCCTACGTGAGTTAAAACATAAACAACGTGGAGTCTTTCACTGATTTCGCTTTTATCTTTTAATACCAGTTCTTGTTTTTGGGGAAATTTATTGCTTTCAATTTGTTTGATGAGTTCCCTCTTTCTTAATATTTGTCGTAAATTATCGATTTTATCTATAAGCTCATTGATAAGTTCTGTCTCATTTGATATATTCAATATTTTTCTATACAATCTTTCCGCAGAGCCAAGTTGACCATACTGTTCATAAATATACGCTAAGTTATAGAGGCAATCTACATGATTAGGATCAATTACTAATCCTTCTTCTAATGTTTCTTTGGCTTCTTCTATTTGTTGCAAGATAATTAAAATAACAGCCTTAATTGAATATAAATCGGCATCAGTGGGAACTATCCCCATCGACTCATTAACAACTGTTAAGGCCTCGTGATAGAAACCCTGTGACATTAAAATTTTAATTTGTTTTTTGATTTTTTCAAGCTCTCTACTTAACTCACTACTTGCCTTCTTTCCCATCAGTCAACACCTCAACAGTTCAAATTCTGTACTGTAGATGAGCATTTTTCATTACAATAATTTCCATGGTTAGAGAGACAAACAGGGAACCCCTTAGGCGACATGGAGCTGTTTTTTGATCACATCAATGGGAATCTCTTGCTTCGCGGCGTTATAAATGAACTCGACGACGCTGTGGCCTTTCCGCGATCGAAGAAGCTCCAATCCGGTGGAGAGGTCTTGCTGGGATTCCGCTATGCTGTACACGCAGGCCAAGAGCACCACCGCCCAATACCGTTTCACCGCCCGAATGTGGCGGACGCGGTATCCATCCAGCTTCAGTTGATCTTTCGCCTGTCGGAAAAAGCATTCGATTGTCCAACGCTGGGCATAGTAACGCAAGATGTCTTCATCGCCTAGCTCCCGGTCGGTGCTCAAGACGCAATGGAGATGTTCCGGTGTCATCGGCGGATCCGCCTTCCAAGCC